>CAZAIR010000434.1:0-2098 GCA_964485225.1 uncultured Burkholderiaceae bacterium | reverse complement strand
CTCCTCGAACGGTGCCCCGCGCGGGCTGAAGCCGGCGCGGCGGTAGAAGCCCACGGCAGAGGCTTGTGCGTGCAGAAGTACCTGCCTGAAGCCCATGATGCGCGCCTGACGGATCAAGGCCTCCAGCACCTGCCCACCTACGCCGATACCCCGCAGCGCCGGCAGCACCGCCATGCGACCGATCTTGGCGGTGCCGGGCACATGCTCCAGCAAGCGGCCGGTGGCCAGGGGCTGGCCCAAGCGGTTGTAGGCCACGGCGTGCGTGCATTCGGGGTCGGCGCCGTCCCACTCCAAGTCAGCCGCAATGCCTTGCTCCTGAACGAACACGGCTTGGCGTATGGGCTGCGCATCGGCGCGCAAACCCTCCCATGCGCCCAACTTGACTTGCACCATGGGCTGCCCATCCTCAAAGGCCTGCAAGGCCTCGCGCAGCGGGTCCGGCAATGGCATGGGGCGCAACGTTTGGGCGTCGACCACCACGTAACTTAAACCCGCCGTCAGCAGCACCTGCGCGCCCCGGCGTAGCGTGGCGGCCAAGCTCAGGCTCGTCCCCCCCAGCTGCTGAAGGCGCATGTCGCAGCTCAGCTGCTCATCAAAACGCGCAGGTCCGGTGAAGTCCAGCTGGCAGCCGCGCATCACCACGTCGGCACCGAAAGCTTTCAGCGCCATCGGGTACGGCAGCGCCAAGGCGCGCCAGTAACCGGTGCTGGCCACGTCGAGGTAAGTCAGGTACTGCGCGTTGAAAACGATGCCTTGGGCATCGACCTCGTTCCAGCGCACGCGCATCAGCTCGGTATGGTTGCTCATCAGGGGGTCTCCAGCAAGGCACGTCGAAGGGCTTGGGCGCAGAAAGACTGGGCAGTGAGTGCCTCTGGGATGGCGCGCCCGAGCTTGATGAAATCGTGGGTGACGCCGCGCACCAGTTCCAGCTCCACAGGCACCCCGGCGGCACGCAGGGTATCGGCGTAGGCCAAACCTTCATCAACCAAGGGGTCAACTTCGGCCAAAAGCACACATGCCGGCGCGACGCCTTCGTGGTCGGGCGCCTTCAGTGGCGCGAAACGCCAATCGCTGCGCTGATCGGATGGCAAATAGTGATTAAAGAACCAAGCAATGGTGTCGGCGTCCAGCAGATAGCCCTGGGCAAAGCGGGCATGGCTCTCGGTGTCGCAACGGTCGCTGGTGCCAGGGGTGATGAGCAGTTGCAGCGCCAGTGGGATGCCTTCGTCACGCGCGGTGAGAGCCGCCACCGCCGCCAGCGTGCCGCCGGCGCTGTCGCCGCCCACGGCGATGCGGGAGGTCTCCAAGCCCAGCCCCGGCGCACCACCGGCCAGCCAGCGCAGCGCAGCCTGCGTGTCTTCCACGGCCGCTGGGAACGGGTGCTCGGGCGCCAGGCGGTAGTCCAGCGCCAGCACCGCCACGCCGCTGCGCAAGGCCAGTTGACGGCACAAGCTGTCGTGGGTTTCCAAACCGCCGATGGTGAAACCCCCGCCGTGCAGGAACAGCAGCACGGGCAAGCGCTCGAACGACGGGGCGTAAAGCCGCGCAGGCATGGCGCCTGAGGGGCCGGGCAGGTTGAGGTTTTCAACCCGAGCCAACGGTGCGCGCGGCAGGTCCAAGATCTCGGCCCCCATGCGGTAGGCCATGCGCGCTTGCTGCGGGCTCAGGTCGTGGTAACTGGGCCGCCGGGCCCGCCCGATGCGGCTCAACAGCTCAGCCATGCGGGGGGTCAACATGTAGATACAACTTGGTTGCAGGCTGGGCGCGCATTGTGGTCGGTGCGCTGGCGAACGGTCCAAACCATGCCGCCGCGCGCTGCATGCGCGAGAGAACCAAAACCAGGGAGTCATATATGAAACTGCACAGCACTTTGGCGGTGTGTGTCAGCCTTTGGGCTGGCGCCGCAGACTCGTTCGCCCAAACGAGTTCGACGGTGGACCCTAGCGCCTTCATCAACGGCGGTGGGCTAGAAGCCCCAAGCCTGTCACCCGATGGCACACGCCTGGCCGGCATGCTTCGTACCAACACCCTGCGCGCGTTGGTGACACAAAACATAGACGGCAGCGACCGCAAGGTGGTGTTCACCGAAGACAGACCC
>CAZAIR010000433.1:0-2100 GCA_964485225.1 uncultured Burkholderiaceae bacterium | reverse complement strand
TCCCCATCCAACTGGCGGAAAAAGCAGGAGTGGCGCCCGGTGTGACAGGCCACGCCGCAGCCGTCATGGCCCTGCTGCGTGACCTTGAGCAGGATGACGTCTTGGTCGCAGTCCAGGCGGATGTCGTGCACGGTTTGCACGTGGCCGCTTTCCTCGCCCTTGTGCCACAGGCGCTGGCGGCTGCGGCTCCAGTACACGGCCTGACCGCGGGCCCAGGTTTGCAGCAGCGCCTCGCGGTTCATCCAGGCCACCATCAGCACGTCGTTGCTGCCCACCTCCTGGGCAATCACGGGCACCAGGCCGCGCTCGTCCCAGGCCACGGCATCCAGCCATGCCGGCGGCGTGGGCGGGGCGTTGAGGTGCGTGGGGCCGGTGTGGGCGCGCTCTTGCGCCAGCCAGCCCAGCACCGGCACGGTGCCGGGCAGGATGGGCCACACGGTGGTGGGCAAGGTCTGCCAGGCCATGCGCTGGTTCTCGCGCATGTGCAGCGTGCCTTGCCAGTCGTGCACGTTCAGGAAGTGCAGGCGCACGCGGGCATGGGGGTAGTCGACGACCTCGACGCGCCAGGGCTGCGTGGCACCGATGGTGATGCCCAGCTCCTCGTGCAGCTCGCGACGCAGGGCGGCATCGGCGTCTTCACCGGGCTCGAACTTGCCGCCCGGGAACTCCCAGTGGCCGGGATAAACCTTGCCGGGCGGGCGCGAGGTGAGCAAGAAGCTGTCGCCTTGGCGCAGCACGCCAACGGCCACATCGGTGGTGGGTTTGTCTTCGGTCATGCGGGAACTCAGTCAGGCTCGGTGTGGCCGGCCACATCGCGGGCGAATTGGTAAGCCACGCGGCCGCTGCGCGAGCCGCGCTCCAGCGCCCACACCAGGGCGGGCTGGCGCAACTGCGCAATGCGCTCGTCGCTCAGGCCGAAGTGGCGCAGCCACTGGGCGGCAATGGCCAGGTACTCGTCTTGGCTGAAGGGGTAGAAGCTGATCCAGAGGCCAAAGCGCTCGCTCAGCGAGATCTTTTCTTCGACGGCTTCGCCGGGGTGGATCTCGCCGTTACCGCCGCGGCCGCTGGTTTCTTGGTTGTCGCGCTGGTGCTCGGGCATCAGGTGACGGCGGTTGCTGGTGGCAATGATGAGCGTGCGCTCGGCCTGCGCCGCCACGCTGCCATCGAGCGCACTTTTGAGCGACTTGTAGCCGGCATCGCCCACCTCGAAGCTGAGGTCGTCACAGAACACCACGTAGCGCTCGGGGCTGCTGGCGAGGGCGTCCAGCACCTCGGGCAGGTCGGGCAGATCGAGCCGGTCGATCTCAACCAATTGCAGCGCCGGCCATTCGTTCAAAGCAGCCTTGACGAGCGAGCTTTTGCCCGTGCCGCGCGCGCCACTGAGCAGCACGTGGTTGAAGCTGCGCCCTTGCGCAAACTGGGCCAGGTTGCGGGCAAAGCGCGCGCGCTGGGTGTCGACCTCGCGCAGGTCGCTCATCCGCAGCGGGCTCAGGCGGGTGATGGGCTCAAAGCGCGCGGGGCGGGTGCGGTAGCGCCAGGCGCGAGCGGCGCCCACCGGGGCGGTCAGTGCCTCGGTGCGCGGGGCCAGCGCCTCCACGGCTTGGACCAAGCGCTGCAGCAGGGGTTCGAGATCAGGGTTCATCGGTCACAACCAGCGCACTTGCGCGTCCCAGTGCTCGGTGGGTCGGTCCTTGAAGCCGGAGCGCACGTAGCGCAGCAAGCGGCCTTGGGCGTAGGCCATCAGCACGGCGGCGTGGGCGTTGGCGTCCACCGTGGGGGTGGCGCTGTCGGCGTCGGCGTCGCGCAGCCACTGGCGCAGGCTGGCTTCGAGCTTGTCAAACAAGTGGTGGATGCGCACGCCCAGCCGTTCGTGCTCCAGCGCCAGCGCGTCACCCACCATCACGCGCGCCATGCCGGGGTTGCGCTCACCGAACTGCAGCAAGGCGCCCACCAAGCGACGGGCGCGATCGGCAGCCGGCTGCGGCTGCAGGCCGATCTGCGTGACCAAGCCAAACAGGCTGTCTTCGATGAAGGCGATCAGCCCCTCGAACATCTGCGCCTTGCTGGCGAAGTGGCGGTACAGCGCGGCTTCGCTCAGGC
>CAZAIR010000432.1:0-2101 GCA_964485225.1 uncultured Burkholderiaceae bacterium | reverse complement strand
GGTGCCTCAAACTCGGTTTCATCGGCCTGGGCATCATGGGCGCGCCCATGTGCGGCCACCTCATCGCTGCGGGCCACCAGCTGTATGTGCACACCCGGGGCCGCGTGGCGCCACAGATCGCAGAGAGCAGTGCCACGCAGTGCACCACCGCGCGCGGCGTAGCCGAGCGGGCCGACATCGTCTTTCTGATGCTGCCCGACACGCCCGATGTGGAGAAGGTGCTGTTCGGCGCCGATGGCGTGGCGCAAGGCTTGAAAGGGAGTGTGGGCAAGGTGGTGGTGGACATGAGCTCCATCTCGCCCGTGGCCACCAAGGATTTCGCGCGCCGCATCGAGGCCGCTGGCGCGCAGTACCTGGATGCCCCCGTTTCGGGCGGCGAGCTGGGCGCCAAGAACGCCACGCTGTCCATCATGGTCGGTGGCCCCGAGGCGGTGTTCGAGCGCATCAGGCCCTTGTTCGAACGCCTGGGGAAGAACATCACCCTGGTGGGCGGCAACGGCGACGGCCAGACCGCCAAGGTGGCCAACCAGATCATCGTGGCGCTGAACATCGAGGCGGTGGCAGAGGCTCTGCTGTTCGCATCGCGCGCCGGCGCCGACCCGGCCCGCGTGCGCGAGGCGCTGCTGGGCGGCTTTGCCTCGTCCAAGATCCTGGAGGTGCATGCCGAGCGCATGATCAAGCGCACGTTCGATCCGGGCTTCCGCATCTCGCTGCACCAGAAGGACCTGAACCTGGCCCTGAGCAGCGCGCGCCAGCTCGGCGTGTCCCTGCCCAACACCGCCCAGGCCCAGGAGCTGTTCAACAGCTGCGTGGCCCACGGCGGCGCGAACTGGGACCACTCGGGCATGGTGCGTGCGCTGGAGATCCAGGCCAACTTCGAGGTCGGCCAGAAGGTCCCGGCCTGATGCCGCGCAACTGACAACGCGATTGGTGGGAGGGCGGCCTTGCGCCGCCCTGTTGTGAAAAGCCGCGCTCGGCAACGGGCGCGGCTTTTTCTTGCTTCAATAGCCCAGTGTCTGTCCGTCGGGGTTGCGCGGGTCCGAGGCGCCGTAGAGCATGCCGTCGCGCAGCTGGATGGTCTGCGTGCGGCCCATGGATGCCTTCACGGCAACGTTGTGGCCGCGCGACTTGAGCAGGGCCACGGTGTCGGGCGAGAGGCCCTTTTCCACGCGCAGCTCGTCGGGCGTCCACTGGTGGTGCACGCGCGGTGCTGCCGCTGCCTCGGCCGGGTTCATGCCAAAGTCGATGACGTTCACCACGGTTTGCAGCACGGTGGTGATGATGCGGGCGCCGCCGGGGCTGCCAGTGACCAGGGTAGGCTTGCCGTCTTTGAGCACCAGGGTGGGCGTCATGGACGACAGGGGGCGCTTCTTGGCGGCCACGGCGTTGGCGTCGCCGCCGACCAGGCCGTAGGCGTTGGCCACGCCGGGCTTGGCCGAGAAGTCGTCCATCTCGTTGTTCAGCAAAATGCCCGTGCCCTTGGCCACGATGCCGCTGCCGAAGTTGGTGTTCAGCGTGTAGGTCACGGCCACGGCGTTGCCCGCCTTGTCCACCACCGAGTAGTGGGTGGTCTGGTCGCTTTCGTACGGCTGGGGCTGGCCGGGCTTGATCTCTTTGGCAGGACGAGCGCGGTGGGGGTCGATGGACTTTGCCAGCGACTCGGCGTAGCGCTTGGAGGTCAGGCCCTTCAAGGGGATCTTCACGAAGTCGGGGTCACCCAGGTATTCAGAGCGGTCGGCATAGGCCAGCTTGCTGCTTTCAGCCATGTGGTGCAGCGTTTGCGCACTGTTCTGGCCCCACTGGGCCAGGGGCCACTGCTCCAGCATGTTCAAGATTTGCACCAGGTGCGTGCCGCCGGAAGAGGGTGGGGGCATGGTCACCACCTCATGGCCACGGTAGGTGCCTCGCACGGGTTCGCGCTCAGCCACCTTGTATTCGCGCAGGTCTTGCAGTGTCACGGCGCCAGCGTGCGGGGCCATTTCGGCGGCAATCTTCTGGGCGATGGCGCCTTCATAGAAGGCCTTGGCGCCTTGCTGCGCGATCAGGCGCATCGACTGCGCCAAGTCTTTTTGCACCAGCAGGTCGCCGCGTTTCAGGGGCT
>CAZAIR010000431.1:0-2128 GCA_964485225.1 uncultured Burkholderiaceae bacterium | reverse complement strand
GAAAAGCAACACGCCGAACTGGCACTGGCCAAGCTGCAGCAGAGGGCGGGCGAGTGGCAGCGCGAACTGACCGAACAGCGCGCCGAATTGAAGAGTGCGCAGGCGCAACTGGCTCTGGCCCAGGCCGAGGCTCAAGCCCAAGCCAAGGCAAGCCGTGAGCCCGCGCCGCCCAGCCCCGCCTCGACCGCACGCCGCCCGGGCCACCGTTGGCGCGAGGCCGAGGGGTCGCCCGAGCTGGTCTGGTGCCCGGCGGGCAGCTTCATGATGGGGTCGCCGGATCATGAACCCGAGCGGCGGCCCAGCGAAGGCCCGCAGTGCCAGGTGAACTTCGCCGAGGGCTTCTGGATCGGCCGCTGCGCGATCAGCTTTGCCGAGTTCGATCGCTTTGCCGAAGCCACGAAGCGGCCATTGCCGAATGACAAGGGCTGGGGCCGCGGCAAGCAGCCCGCCATCAACATAAACTGGCACGAAGCGCAGGAATACGCGGCTTGGCTCAACAAGACGCTGAGGCTACCGGAAGGCACCTACCACCTACCGAGCGAGTCGCAATGGGAGTACGCCTGCCGCGCCGGCACCACCACCCCGTTCTGGCATGGGGCCCGGATCCACCCGGGCCAGGCCAACTACGACGGAACCAAGTCCTACAACGGCAGCCCAGTGGGCGAGTACCGCCAGCGGACGGTGGCCGTCGATGCCTTCGAGCCCAATCCCTGGGGCCTGCACAACGTCCATGGCAACGTGTGGGAATGGGTGGAAGACGCGTGGAATGACGACTTGGCCAAGGTGCCCAGGGATGGTCGGGCCTGGGTCGACGCTTCAAGATCGCTGCGTGTGCTCCGCGGCGGTTCCTGGGACTACTTCCCGTGGAACCTCCGCTCGGCGACCCGCAGCTGGTTCGCGCCGGACGACCGCTTCAACTTCACCGGCTTCCGTATTGCCAGGACCCTTTAGCCTTTGGCCCTTTTACCCTCTTACCCTGTGTCATTCTGTCGTGATCAGGCGGGAGCGTACGGGGGTCTGGGGGCGAAGCCCCCAGCGCCAAAATTCTTAGCGCTCGTCGATGGCGCTGCGCCTGTCGCCTGAGGACGCGGCTCGGCCAAAGCCCGGCCTGCGCACCCCTAGCCCCCGTTGGCGTTCAGCCGCACGGCACACGCGACCACTTCTCCAGCAACACGGTGCCCAACGGCAGCGCTTGTGCGCCGCCGGCCCCTCAACGCACGCACACGCTGGAGTTACCCAATGCTGTTCGACCGCTTGTTCCGCGCCCGGGCGCCGCGCCCCGTCCAGGCCCCGGCCGCCTCCCACCCTGCGGTGGCACCGCAGGAGCCCCAGGCGCCCCGGCCGGCAACACCCGCCCCCGCCTGCCCACCCCGCCCAATCCAGCACACCGCGACCACCGGCCCCACCACTGACGCCGCGCCCGCCGAGCCCGGTGCAGTGCCCTGGTCGCTGGCCGACCTGAACGACGAACTCGCCACCCTGCGCGAGCGCGAAAACCGCCTGCTCGCCTCGGCCCAGGCCGTGGAGGCCGAGATGGCCGCGGTGCTCAGCGAATACGCGCTGGCCCGCACCGGCGCCAGCCCGGAGGTCAAGCGCCGCCTGCAGCGCCGCTACCAGCGCCTGGAGTGCAGACGCAGCAGCCTGGACCAGTTGCACGCCTCGCAACTGCAGCGCTACCGCCTGCTCGACCATGTCGAGGCCGACCTGATGCGCCGCGACCTGTCGGCCAGCCGCACGCCCGGCACCGTGATGGGCCTGCCACTGGGCCAGGTGCGCGCGGCGCTGGAGCTGAGCACCGCCCAAGCGGGCCGGTTCGAGACCGAGGTGCTCGAGACCATCGACGGCCTCGACAGCTTCCAGCAGGAACAGTCCCTCGCCGACCAGCACGCACTGGCCGAGGTGGAAGCCAAGATGAACGCGCTGACCGAGGCCGAGGTGCAGCACACCCTGGCGCACACCCTGGCCGGCACGCCCGGCTGGCCAAGCGGTGCTGCCCCGGCAGAGGCCATGCCCTTGACCGAGCCCGGCCTGCCCACTGGCCGCGGTGCCGGCGAGCTGCCGGCATCGCACTGGCAACAACGCGACGAGGCCTGAGTGCGACGCCCGCCCGCCGCGCGCGGCCCTCTTG
>CAZAIR010000430.1:0-2134 GCA_964485225.1 uncultured Burkholderiaceae bacterium | reverse complement strand
GAACGCACCGCGCTCATCATCGACCCCATGCTGGCCACAGCCGGCAGCATGATCGCCACTGTCGACCTGCTCAAGGCCCGCGGCTGCACCGACATCCGCGCCCTGGTGCTGGTGGCGGCGCCCGAGGGCGTGCAAGCTTTGGAAAAAGCCCACCCGGACGTGCGCTGCTGGACGGCGGCCATCGACAGCCACCTCAACGAGGTCGGTTACATCATCCCGGGCTTGGGTGATGCCGGCGACAAGATCTTCGGCACCAAGGAGTAAGGCGGCGGGCCTCGCCCCGCGGTGTGGCTCAGTCGCGCTTGAAGGCGATCTCGACATCCACCTCGCGGGCGCGGGGCAGGGGGTCAAAGCGCCACTGGCGGATCGCCAAGGTGGCCACATTGGCCAAGCGGCGCGGTGTGCCCTCTTGGGCTTGCGCCTGGCTCACACGGCCGTCGGCCTCGACCGTGAATCGCACTTTGATGTTGCGTGGGCTGGGGCCCAGCGTGCGCTGAAGCTCCACGCTGAGTTCCGGCGCGGTGAAGCTCACCAAACGCAGCGCAGCATCGTCGTCGTCCTCGTCTTCCTCAGGTTCAGCCGCTGCAGCGCCGCTTGCTGGCGTCGCAGTTGCGCTGCCCAGCGCCGCCACGGGCGCCGGCCCTGGAGCGGGCAGGGCTGGCGTGCTGCTGGCCATGGCGGGCTGTGGCGGCGGGGCCACTGCGGCGGTTGCTGCTGCCGCTGCGGGTGCGGTCGTTGGTGCGGGTGCAGTCGTTGGTGCGGGTGCAGTCGTTGGTGCGGGGCTGGGGGCGTTAGGGGCTGCCGCTGAAGGTGTGGTCGGGGGTGCCGGCGTGGCGGCTGGGGGAGCGGGCGGGGCTGCGCGCCGTGGCCGTGGTGGCCTCGCCTCGCCCTCTGCCGGCGGCTTGCGCACCGTTTGGAAACGGATGAAGTTGAAGACCTTTTCGGCATCGCGCCGGGCCCGTTCGGCGTCACTCATGGGCGCTTGGGCGCCGGCCGGCAGGCTCAGGAGCAGGGCCGCGAGCAGGGCCAGCGGCAGTGGGCGATGGAGGGTGGGGTACAGCATGGCAACACCAAAGGCAGCGGTTGTGCCTATTGCATGCCAGTTGTGTGACACGGGGTCGACGCCGAAGCACCGTGTGGGGCTTTGTCGAGCTTCAGAACGGTCAGCGCGTGGGTTATTACCAACGCTACCGGTTGGGGCCGGCTATCGGCGTACCGAAAACACCTCAGGGTTGACCAAGCCACTGGGGTTGCCGTGCACAAAGTTCACCACGTGCTCAAAGGCGGCCGAGAAGTAAGTCTCGTAGCTGTCTTGCTCCACGTAGCCGATATGCGGCGTGCACACCGCGTTTTCCAGGCGTAACAAGGGGTGGCCTTGCAAGATGGGCTCCGTCTCGAACACATCCACAGCGGCCATGCCGGGGCGGCCTCGGTTCAGGGCCGAGACCAGCGCGTTTTCTGCCACCAACTCGGCGCGCGAGGTGTTGACGAAGAGCGCGGTGGGTTTCATGCGCGCCAGGTCCTCGGCGGTGATGCCGGCGCGGGTGCTGTCAGCCAAGCGCAGGTGCACGCTCAGCACGTCGCTGGTGCTGAACAGGGTTTCACGTTGGTCGACCACGGTGAAACCATCGGCCATGGCCTGCAGCCGGGAAGCCTCGCTGCCCCACACCTGCACCTGCATGCCAAAGGCCTTGCCATAGCCGGCCACGATTTGGCCGATGCGCCCGTAGCCCAACACACCCAGTGTTTTGCCGCGCAGGACCATGCCAACGCCAAAGTTGGCCGGCATGGAGGCGGCGCGCAGGCCTGACTGCTGCCAAGCCCCGTGTTTGAGGTTGCCGATGTACTGCGGCAGCCGGCGCATGGCCGCCAAGATCAAGGCCCAGGTCAGCTCGGCCGGCGCCACCGGGCTGCCGGCCCCGTCGGCCACGGCAATGCCAAGGCGGGTGCAGGCTTCGACGTCGATGTGGCTACCCACCCGCCCGGTTTGAACGATGAGCTTGAGTTTGGGCAGCTTTTCGAGCAACTGCCGCGGGAACGCGGTCCGCTCGCGGATCAGGACCAGCCCTTCGGCGTCACGCAGGCGCACGGCCAGTTGTCCGATGCCTTTGACGGTGTTGGTGAACACCTTGGC
>CAZAIR010000429.1:0-2145 GCA_964485225.1 uncultured Burkholderiaceae bacterium | reverse complement strand
GCGGCTGGTTGGCGTAGGCGTAGCGGCCGTGCCGGTCGATCGAGCTGAACACCGTGCCCGGCGCATACGCCTCCATGAAAGCACAAGGACCGTAGTCGATGGTCTCGCCCGAGATGGTCATGTTGTCGGTGTTCATCACGCCGTGGATGAAGCCGACGTTCAGCCACTGCGCCACCAAGCGCGCTTGCAGCCGACCCACGTGCTTCAGCAGTTGCAGGGCGGCATCGGGCGCACCCACGGCCTCGGGCAGATGGCGCGCCACGGCGTAGCTGCACAGGCGCTGCAAACCGTCGTCGTCACCGCGCGCCGCCACATACTGAAAGGTGCCCACCCGCAGGTGGCTGGCCGCAACGCGGGTCAGCACGGCGCCGGGCAGCACGGTGTCGCGGTAGACGTCACCGCCCGTGGCCACCACCGCCAGCGCGCGCGTGGTGGGGATGCCCAGCGCGTGCATGGCCTCGCCCACCAGCACCTCGCGCAGCATGGGGCCCACGGCGGCCAGGCCGTCACCCCCGCGCGAGTAGGGCGTGCGGCCCGAGCCTTTGAAGGCGATGTCGCGGCGCTGGCCTTGGGCGTCGATCACCTCGCCCAGCAGCAGCGCGCGTCCATCACCCAGGCTGGGCGAAAAGCCACCGAACTGGTGGCCCGCGTAGGCCTGGGCAATCGGCTCGGCGCCGGGTGGCAGCTGATTGCCGCTGAACAGCGCCGGCCAATCGGCCTCGGACGGCAGGCCCAGGCGCAGCTCCTGGGTCAGCCCCGTGTTCAGAAACAGCAGCCGGGGGGCAGGCGCCACCGCAGGCTGCACGGGCTCGTACAGGCCGGCCAACTGCCGGACGTAGCTGTTATCGAAGGCAAAGGAAGCGTGCATACCGCGAGCGTAGGGCCTGCGAGCTGCCCGGCGCCGGCAGAGGGCCTCACTAAACTCGGACCCATGAACCCCGACCGCGCCATCCAAGCCGCCCGCGATGCCCTGCGCATCGAAGCTGCCGCCCTGCAGGCCCTTGTCGAACGCGACGGCACCCCCATGGCGCAGGCCGTGGCCACCGTGCTGGCCTGCAGCGGCCGCGTGGTGGTGATGGGCATGGGCAAAAGCGGCCACGTGGGCCGCAAGATCGCCGCCACCCTGGCCAGCACCGGCACGCCGGCGATGTTCGTGCACCCCGCCGAGGCCAGCCACGGCGACCTCGGCATGGTCACCGCGCAAGACGTCGTGCTGGCGCTGTCGAACAGCGGCGAGAGCGACGAACTGGCCGTGATCCTGCCGGTGCTCAAACGCCTGGGCGTGAAGCTGATCGCCATCACCGGCCGCGCCGAATCCACGCTGGCGCGCCACGCCGATGTGACGCTGGATTCGCGCGTCGACCAAGAAGCCTGCCCGCTGAACCTGGCCCCCACTGCCAGCACCACGGTGCAAATGGCGCTGGGCGACGCGCTGGCCGTGGCGCTGCTGGACGCACGGGGCTTCCGCCCCGAAGACTTTGCGCGCAGCCACCCCGGCGGTGCGCTAGGCCGCAAGCTGCTGACGCACGTGAAAGATCTGATGCGCGCCGACGACGCCCTGCCGCGCGTGGGCCCAGAAGCCGGCTTCAGCGACCTGATGCGCGAAATGAGCCACAAAGGCCTGGGCTGCGCCGCGGTGGTGGACGCCGACGGGCGCTTGCTGGGCGTGTTCACCGACGGCGACCTGCGCCGCTTGGTGGAAAGCGGCCGCGACCTGCGCGAGCTCAAGGCCGCGCAGGTGATGCACGCCCACCCGCGCACCATCCACGCCGACGCGCTGGCGGTGGACGCCGCCGACCTGATGGAAGAGGCGCGCATCACCGTGGTGCTGGTGCTGGATGCCGAGCGGCGCTTGGTAGGCGCCATCAACACCAACGACCTGCTGCGCGCGAAAGTGATATGAGCGCCCCCGGTCTCCTTTCAGTCGCCACCCCCCGCGGGGGCCGCCGCGCCCTCCGGGCGGCCGAGCGGGCGCGGAACGCATGAAACCCACACTGACTTTCTCACCCGAGATCTTGCTTCGCGCCCAAGGTCGTGGCATGGGCCTCAAAGCCGCCATCTTCGATGTCGATGGCGTGCTGACCGACGGCCGCATCTACATCGGCGAACAAGGCGAGAGCTTCAAGGCCTTCAGCACGCTCGACG
>CAZAIR010000428.1:0-2154 GCA_964485225.1 uncultured Burkholderiaceae bacterium | reverse complement strand
GAGCCGCAGTGCGCGATGCTGTGCCCGGTGGCCTGCATCCCCAAAGACCCGGCGCATGCCGAAAGCGCCGAAACCCTGATGCAGAAGTACATCCGCCTCACCGCTTCCGACGCAGCGGCCACCTCCGGCTGATCAGCCGATCTGGCCCGGCATGCTGTAGCCGGTGTCCGGGAAGGCGGTGTAGAGCTCGCGCACCGCGTTGATACGGGTTTCGAGCAGCGTCACCAAGCGCGGGTCAAAGTGCAGGCCGCTTTGGCTGACCACGTAGTCGATGGCGGTGTCGAAGTCCCAGCGCTGCTTGTAGACGCGGTCGCTGACCAGCGTGTCCAGCACATCGGCCAGGGCCACGATGCGGCCGGCAATCGAGATCTGCTCCCCGGCCAAGCCCTGCGGGTAGCCGCCGCCATCCCAGCGCTCGTGGTGCTCCAGCGCAATCTGCGCACCCAGCCGCAAGATGGCGCGCTCGCTGCGGGCCAGCAGCTCGTGGCCGATTTCCACGTGGCGCTGCATCACCGCCCACTCTTCGGTGTCGAGCTTGCCGGGTTTG
Source organism: uncultured Burkholderiaceae bacterium (assembly GCA_964485225.1). Classification (GTDB taxonomy): domain Bacteria; phylum Pseudomonadota; class Gammaproteobacteria; order Burkholderiales; family Burkholderiaceae_C; genus Inhella. The sequence goes on along the minus strand of CAZAIR010000428.1, from coordinate 1,607 downwards.
GACAAGATGGCATCGGGGATGCCCAGCTTGCCCAGGTCGTGCAGCGGTGCGGCTTGGCGCAGGCGCTCGACCTCGGTTTCATCCAGCCCCCAGGCGCGGCCAAGCAGGGCCGACAACTCGGCAATGCGGCGCACGTGTGCGCCGCCTTCTTGGCTGCGGCGCTCTACGGCCTCGCTGATCAGCAGCACGGTTTCGCGCTGGGTTTCCTGCAGCTCTTGGCGCAGCAGCAGGCTTTCGTAGGTGATGGCGACGTTGGCGCAGAAGATTTCGAGCAGCTCGCGTGCGTCGTTGCTCATGGGCTGCTTGAGCGCCATGTACAGCAGGCTCACACTGCCGCGGCCGGTGCGGTAGTAGCCGACGAAGTTCATGCCGTCGAACTGACTGGCGCGTTCGCTCTCGGCCCGGTCAAAGGCGGCTTGCACACCAGCCGGCAATTCGGCCAGGCGCTCGGCGTCGAGCAGGCCCATGTAGTCGGCGGTGGCGGCCAGCACGTGCACGCGCCCCTCCACCTGGCTGGCAGCCCAGGCGTTGACGCGGTTGGCGCACAGGCCGCCGCCCTCCAGGCCGAGCAGCTGGCAGACCTGCTCCAGCACGGCGCTGGCGAAGGGCTGGATGCTGCCGGCATCGTGGATGCGGTGGATGGCCTCGATGCTGCGGCGCAGCGCGTGGCGGCTGGCTTCGATGGCGAGGATGTCGCGGTAGCCGCGCAGCGCCGAATAGAACACCGTCACCAGCTTGCGTTTGGTGAGCTCGGTCTTCTCTTTGTAGTCGTTGATGTCGTAGTTCTTGATGACCGTTTCTTCGGGCGCTTGGCCCGGCTGGCCGGTGCGCAGCACGATGCGGGTGCGGTGGTTCAGCAGCACCTCGCGGATTTCCCGCGCCAGGTCGAGGCCGGCGGTCTCGGTCTCCATGACCACGTCGAGCAGCACCAAGGCGATGTCGTCACGCTGCACCAAGATCTCGCGCGCTTCGGCGGCGCTGTAGGCGTGCAGGAACATCAGGTGTCGGCCACCAAACGCGAAATCGGCCATCACCAGCTCGGTCACGTCGTGCACCTGCGGCTCGTCGTCGACGATCAGCACCACCCAAGGCACCATGGCGGCGTCTTCGTCGGCCATCATGGTTTCTGGGGCGAAGGCAAAGGCGGTGTCGGTGTCGTCGTCAGTCATGGCAGCAGGCAAAAGCGGCGTCCAGCTGATGATGCCAGAGGGTATCGGCCCTCACTGCCCGGGAATGTGAGCACTTCAGGCGGGCAAAGCCAGCCAATGGTGCCCATCGGGCACGAAACGCAGGCGGCCGTCGAAGGCGGTTTGCAGCGCTTCGCGGGCGGCCGGGGCGTCGGCCGGGCCGTCGTAGCGCAGCCGGCCTTGGTGCAGCACCCACAGGCGGTCGGCGCGCAGCGCCAGGTGCAGTTCATGCAGCACGCTGCACACGCTGCGGCCTTGGGCGGCCTGGGCGCGCATCAGCGCCAGCCAGTCGGCCTGGTGCGGGCTGTCGAGGTGGCTCAGCGGCTCATCCAGCAGCAAAACCGGCGCTTGCACCGCAAGCGCCCGGGCGAGCAGCACGCGCTGGCGCTCGCCAGCGCTCAGAGAGCGCAGCGGGCGGTG
>CAZAIR010000427.1:0-2158 GCA_964485225.1 uncultured Burkholderiaceae bacterium | reverse complement strand
ACCCCCGTACCGGGTGGTGTGGGCCCCATGACCATCACCATGCTGTTGCAAAACACCCTGGAGGCAGCGCAGCGCCGCGCTGGCTGAACACCATGAACGCCCTGCTCAACATCCCCCACCTGCCCGACTTCGCGGCCATCCGCCCCGAGGACATCGCGCCCGCCATCACGCAGCTGCTGGCCAGCGCGCAGGCGGCGCAGGCCAAGGTCACGGCCGCTGATTTCCCGGCCGACCTGGACGCCATCGAGCGGGAGCTGGACGTGGCCACCGACGCCCTCGGCCTGGCCTGGGGCGCCATCGGCCACCTCAACGCCGTGGCCGACACCCCCGCGCTGCGCGAGGCCTACAACGCCATGCTGCCGGCGGTCAGTGAGTTCTTCAGCGGCTTGGGGTCGGACGAGGCGCTGTTCGCCAAGTACCGTCAAGTGCCGCCCCCCACCGACGCGCCCCGAGCGCGCGCGCTGAACCTGGCGCTGCAGGGATTTGTGCTGGGCGGCGCCGAACTGCAAGGCGAGGCCAAAGCGCGCTTTGCGGCCATCCAAACCCGCAGTGCCGAACTGAGCCAAGCCTTCAGCGAGCACGTGATGGACGCCACCGACAGCTTCCTGCTGCGCGTGGAGCCCGCACGGCTGGCCGGTGTGCCCGACGACGTCGTGGCCCACGCCAAGTCCCTGGCTGAAGCCGCCGGCCACCCAGGCCAAGCCGACCTGACGCTGCACGCCCCTTGCTACATCCCCGTGCTGCAGTACGCCCACGACCGCAGCCTGCGCGAGGCGCTCTACCGCGCTTACGTCACCCGCGCCAGCGAATTGGGCAAGCCCGAACACGACAACAGCGCGCTGATGCAAGAGATCGTGGCGCTGCGCCACGAGGAAGCCGCGCTGCTGGGCCACCCGCATTTCGCCAGCGTCAGCCTGGTGCCCAAGATGGCCCAGTCGGCCGAGCAGGTGCAGCAGTTCCTGCGCGACCTGGCCGCCAAGGCGCGCCCGTTCGCGGAAAGAGACCTGGCCGAGCTGCGCACCCACGCCCAAGTCATGGGCCTGAACGAGCTGCAAGCCTGGGACGTGGCCTTTGTCAGCGAGGCCCTCAAGACCGCCCGCTACGCCTACAGCGAGCAAGAAGTGCGCAGCTACCTCACGCTGCCGCAGGTGCTGGACGGCCTGTTCGGTCTGCTGCACAAGATGTTCGGCCTGCAGCTCACGCCCATCGAGGCCTCGGTTTGGCACGACAGCGTGCGCACCTACGCCTTGCATCGTGAGGGCGCCCTGGTTGGCCACGTCTACCTCGACCTGCTGGCCCGGCCAGGCAAGCGCCCCGGCGCCTGGATGGACGACGTGCGCGGCCGCTGGCAGCGCCCCGATACCGGCCGACTGCAAACGCCCGTGGCGCACCTGGTGTGCAACTTCGCCCCCGGCGTGGACGGCAAACCCAGCCTGCTGACCCACGACGACGTGACCACCCTCTTCCACGAGTGGGGCCACGGCCTGCACCACCTGCTGACCCAGGTGAGCGTGGGCGGCGTGAGTGGCATCGACGGCGTGGAATGGGACGCCGTGGAACTGCCCAGCCAGTTCATGGAGAACCTGGCCTGGGAATGGCCGGTGCTGCAGTCCTTGAGCCGCCATGTCGACACCGGCGAGCCGCTGCCGCGCGCCTTGTTCGACAAGATGCTGGCCGCCAAGAACTTCCAGGCCGGCCTTCAAACGCTGCGCCAGGTGGAATTTGCGCTGTTCGACATGCGCCTGCATGCCGAGGCACCGCAGCCCGTGCTGCCACTCATCGACAGCGTGCGCGCCGAGGTGGCGGTGATCATCCCGCCCGCCTTCAACCGCATGCCGCACAGCTTCAGCCACATCTACGCTGGTGGCTACGCGGCCGGCTACTACAGCTACAAGTGGGCCGAGGTGCTGAGCGCCGACTGCTGGGCCGCTTTCGAGGAAGAAGGCGTGGACAACGCCGCCACCGGCGCGCGCTTTGTGCAGGAAATCTTGGCTCGAGGCGGCTCACGCCCGGCGATCGAGAACTTCCGCGCCTTCCGCGGCCGCGAACCGGCCATCGAGCCCTTGCTGCGCCACCAAGGCATGGTCAGCGCCTGAGTAAAGCCCCCTCTTGAGTTCCGCCACCCCGCCACCAAGTGGCTCCGCGTGGGCCCGGTGGC
>CAZAIR010000426.1:0-2173 GCA_964485225.1 uncultured Burkholderiaceae bacterium | reverse complement strand
GGTCAGCATGCGCATTTGCGGCTGGCCGGGGTCGCGGTAGCGGTCGCGCAAAGAGCGGTCTTGCAGGCGCAGGGGGGCGGCGCTGCCGTCCAAGGCCAGCCAGTCCACCGTCAGCCACACGCGGTCGCGGTCGAACTCGCTGACCATCGCGCGGGCGCCGCTGTCGGCGAAGTTCAGGCCCATCAGGCGGCCGGTGGTTTTGTGCACCTCGCGGGCGTCGCCGGTGTAGGGCGCGTCCAGGCGCATCAGGCGGTCGCGGTGCGGCACTTTGGTGGCGGGGTTGCCACCGTCCAGGGCTTCCACCCAAAACACAGCGCCGTCGGCCAGGGGCGAGGCCCAGAACTGGCGCGGCCCGGTGACCACGCCCTCCACGGGCACGCCTTCCTTCAGCGGCACGCGGGCGACGTCACGCAGCACCTTGCCGCTGGTGTCCATCACGGTCACTTGCGTCGGGAAGTCGTTCCAGCTCACTTGGTAGCTGAAGGGCGGCACCAAGCGTTCGGTCAGCAGTGCGCTGGCGTTGCCCACGGTTTGCACGCGGGTGTACAGGCCGGGCTGGCCGATGGCGCGGGTGGCGCCGGTTTTGAGGTTCACGCGCAGCGGCTGGCTGGTGGCCAGGTGGGTGAACAGGGCTTCGTCCTGCGGGTTGGTGAGCAGGTTTTGCAGCGTGCGCTCGGGTGAGGTTTTGCCCATCGACTCTTGGATGGTCGGGCCCGTGGGCGCACCCGCCACCGGGGCGGCGCCGCGCTTGGGCGGCACGCTCAGCAGCACGATCTCGTCGGGGCCCAGCCAAGCGGGGTCGTTGTCCAGCACCTGGTTGACCGACACGCCTTTGATCTGCCGGAACACGGGCTTGGCCACCTCGGCCACCCACAGCTCGGTGCCGGCTTCGGTGCGGCGGTTGAGCAGCATGCGCTGGCCGTCGGGCGACCAACGCAGGCCGTGGAAGCCACCGCCTGCGGGCAGCGTCACGGGACGTTCGGCGCCGCCGGTGGCGGGCATCAGGCTCAGGGCTTCGATGGGGGCGATCAGTGCGGGGCCGTTGGCGCTGGCGTCCAAGCGCAGGCCGGCCAGCCGGGTCACGGGGCGGGCCAACTCGGCCACCGGGCGGTGGCGGCGCAGCGTGACCTTGGCCAGCAGCTGTTGATCGGGCGACAGGCTGTGTTGCGGCAGGGCCGGGGCGTCCAGCACCGCGCGCATGGCGGCAGAGGGCTGGGCGTAAACAGGTGCGCCTTGCGCCAGCGCGCTGCCAGGGGCGCTGAGGGTGGCGAGGGCAACGGTGGCCATCGCGGCAGACCAAGCCGTCAATCGGAGGTGAAGCATCGTGCGTCCCGTGGCGAAAAGGCGGGCAGGCTAACAAGGCGAGGTCGAGAATGCCGTTCTTCACCCCTCACTGATTCGCTCGTGCCATGACCGTCACCCTCACCAAGAAGCCCGACAGCAAGGCCATCCCGCTGCTGTGCGCCACCGCCGCCACCTGGCCCGACCTGAGCAAGACCCTGAGCGCGCCCGAGCGCGCTTGGTGCAAGACCGTGGGCTTTGCCGCCAAGCCCGACACGCACGTGCTGCTGGCCGCCGCCGACGGCACGCTGGCCCGCGTGCTGGTGGGCGTGCGTGATGCCGACGACCCCTACGCGCTGTCGGCCCTGCCGCAGGCGCTGCAAGCCGGCCGCTACGCGCTCGACCCCGCAGGCTTGGCCATCGACCCTGAGGCCGCCGCCCTGAGCTGGAGCCTGGGCGACTACGTGTTCGACGCCTACAAAACCCGCACCCGCCGCGGTGCCGAGCTGGTGCTGGCGCAAGGCCCCGGGTCCGAGCGCGGCGTGGCCTTGGCCGGCGCCATGACGGCGGTGCGCGACCTCGTCAACACCCCCGCCGAGGCCATGGGCCCGCAGCACCTGGAGGCCACCGTGAAGCTGCTGGCCAAGGCGCACAAAGCCAAGGTCAAGGTGTGGGAGGGCGACGCGCTGCTGAAGGCCAACTTCCCGGCCATCCACGCGGTGGGCCGCGCCGCGGCCGACGACCGCCAGCCGCGCCTGATCGAGTTGCTGTGGGGCCCGGCCGATGCGCCGCGCCTGAGCCTGGTGGGCAAGGGCGTGTGCTTTGACACCGGCGGCCTGGACATCAAGCCGGCCGACGGCATGCGCCTGATGAAGAAGGACATGGGCGGCGC
>CAZAIR010000425.1:0-2184 GCA_964485225.1 uncultured Burkholderiaceae bacterium | reverse complement strand
GCATGCGGTCCACGGCCTCGAGGTTGATCGAGCAGTCCTCGCGGATCGCGGTGTGTGGGCAGCCGCCGGTTTCAACGCCCATGATCCGTTCCGGCGGGAGGGCGCCAGAGACGGTGAGCAGGCGCTGGTCCTCCTTGGTGTAGATGTCATTCGTGATGACGACCAGGTCCCAGCGTTCACGCATGGCTTTGCAGAGCATCTCCAGCAAGGTGGTCTTGCCGGAGCCGACGGGGCCGCCGATGCCGACCCGCAGGGGTGGCAGCTTCTTGGTGCGACCGGGGATGGCGTGCAGGGGTGTGGTCATGAGCGGAACAGGCGTGAGTATTGGGTTTCGTGCCGGGCGCAGTGGATGCCCAGCATGGGCGCGAAGGCGATGGGTGCTTGTTGCTGGGCGGTGGCCACGGCCGCAGGAATGGCTTGCACAAGCTGTGCCAACAGGCGCTGGCCGGCGGTTTGCCCCAGGGGCACGCAACGCACGGCGGCTTGCACCAGGTTCTCGGCCCAGCCGAAGGCGATGGCTTGCAGGCTTGCGGCCAGCGGCGCGCCGCGCAGTGCCGCAGCGCAGCCCATCACCAGCGGCCACGTGGGAGCGGGCTGCAAGGCCGACAAGAGGGGCAGAACCGGGCTTTCTGGGGCCACGCCTTGCAGCCACAGCAGCAGGCTGCGGCCCATTTGCTGGGTTTGCTGCAGCGGCTCGGCCGCCTCGCGCGTTTGGTGCACCCAGGCGTTGAGGGCCTGCAGCCGCGCGCCATCTTGCGCCAGCGCGGCGCTGTGTGCGGCGGCCGCCAAGGGCAGCTCCGCACGGGCTTGCACCAGCTCCAACTGGTTGAGCAGCCACGCGGCTGCGCTGGCCTCGTCTCGCACAACGCCGGCGTCGATCGCCGCTTCCAGCCCTTCGGAGTAGCTGAAGCCGCCCACCGGCAGCGTGGGGGAGGCCAGCCACAGCAGGTGCAGCAGCGTGCTGGGGCCCAAGGCTTCAGTGCTGGTGGTCATGGCCGTTGTCGTGTCCACAGCCTGGGCCATGCACATGGGGCTGGGCGGCCACCACCGGGATGCCGATGGCTTTGCGCGCGGGCGCCGGGGTTTGGCTGTGATCGTGGCTGTGATCGTGGTCCTGGCCGTGGCCGTGCCCGTGGCCGCCCTGGCCGTAGGCGCCGGCCTCGGGTTCGAAAGCCGCCTGGGCCTCGGTCACGATCAGGTGCTGCTGGCGCAGCATGTCGGCCAGCACGGCGTCAGGTTCGAACTGCAGCAGCGTGGGCTGCAGTTCCAGCGGCACATGGCGGTTGCCCAGGTGGTAAGCGGCCCGCATCAGGTCGAAGGGGCTGCCGTGGCTGCTGCAATGGCGCACCTGCAGCACCGGTTGGGCGGCGGCCTCGATGCGCAGCAGCGAGCCGTCCTCGCCCACCAGCACGTCGCCGCCGCGCAGCACGGTGCCGCGGGTCAGCAGCACGGCCACTTCACGGCCATGGCTGTCGGTGGCGCCAAAGCGGCTTTTCTGGCGGGTGTCCCAGTCCAGGCTCAGCGTGGCAGCGCGCTTGAGCAGCACGGGTGCGAGGCCGGCGCCCTGGGGCATGTGTTTGGAGAAGTGCAGCATGGGATGGGAACTCGATAGGGCGTGGTTGACGGTGCCGGCGCAGCACAACCGCCGCTGCCGGGGGCGCCATCTTGCCCAAGTCTGGCTGGCCGCTGGGCCGACCCTGACTTTGCATGCCGCGCACGGGGCGCGGCATGCACGCCCAGGTCAGAACAAAAAGTAGCGCTGCGCCATCGGCAGCACGCTGGCGGGCTCGCAGGTGAGCAGCACGCCGTCGGCCCGCACCTCGTAGGTTTGTGCGTCGATTTCCATCTTCGGCAGGTAGTGGTTCAGCACCATGTCCGCCTTCTTGACGGTGCGGCAACCGCGCACGGCGCTCAAGGTTTTGCTCAGCCCCAGCGTCTCGGCATGGGCTTGGCCGCACTGGCTGACGAAGGTGAGTGAGCCCTGTGCCAAAGCGCCGCCGTAAGCGCCGAACATGGGCCGGTAGTGCACCGGCTGTGGCGTGGGGATGCTGGCGTTGGGGTCGCCCATGGCGGCGGCGGCGATGAAGCCACCCTTCAAGATGAGCGCCGGCTTGACGCCGAAGAAGGCGGGCTTCCACAGCACCAGGTCGGCCCACTTGCCGACCTCGATGCTGCCCACCTCGT
>CAZAIR010000424.1:0-2190 GCA_964485225.1 uncultured Burkholderiaceae bacterium | reverse complement strand
TCAACATCCAGATGATCACCACCAGCGAGATCAAGACCAGCGTCGTCATCGACGAGAAGTACATGGAACTGGCGGTGCGCGCGCTGCACAAGGCCTTCGGCCTGGACGGCGAGGTCTCGCCGAGCTGACATAGAATGCGCGTCTTCGCGCTGGAGTCGTGACCGAGTGGCCGAAGGTGCTCCCCTGCTAAGGGAGTATGTGGGCAAAACCTGCATCGAGAGTTCGAATCTCTCCGACTCCGCCAGATACCAATGGAAACGCCCCAAGGCTTGCGCCTTGGGGCGTTTTTCTTTGTGCGCTGAAAAGAGGCTTTCAGGCCAGCATCGATTGCCACTGTGGGTGGCGGCGGATGTAGGTCTCAACGTACGAACAGGCTGGCACCACTTTGTGGCCTTGGGCTTGTGCCCACTGCAGGCCAGCCAGCACCAACTCAGCGGCCAGGCCCCGTCCCTGCAGCGCACCGGGCACGCCTGTGTGGGTGAAGGTCACCACGCCGCCAGCCACGACGTAATCCAACTCGCAGATGCCGCCGTCAGCATGGCCTTCGAAGCGGCCGCCTTGGGCTAGGGCGTGGTGTTCGATGCGCATCACTTGCCGCCGAGTTGCGTCCACAGATAGGTGTACTCGATGGCTTGCCACACGGCACGCTGCTCGTTGTCGGCCGCGCCGCCGTGGCCGCCTTCGATGTTTTCCCAGTACAGCGGGGCGTGGCCCTGCTCGATCATGCGCGCCGCCATCTTGCGGGCGTGGCCTGGGTGCACGCGGTCGTCGCGGGTGCTGGTGTTGATCAGCATGCGCGGCATCTTCACGCCGGCCTTCACGTTTTGGTAGGGGCTGTACTTGGAGATGAAAGCCCAGTCTTCCGGCTTGTCGGGGTTCCCGTATTCGGCCATCCAAGAGGCGCCGGCCAAGAGCTTGTGATAGCGCTGCATGTCCAACAGCGGCACTTGGCACACGACCGCGTTGAACAGGTCAGGCCGCTGCACCGCTACCGCGCCCACCAACAGGCCGCCGTTGCTGCCGCCCATGATGCCGAGCTGCTTCGGCGTGGTGATGCCCTTTTTGACCAGGTCTTCGGCGATGGCAATGAAGTCGTCATAGCTGCGCTGCTTGTTGGCCAAGATGGCGCTCTTGTGCCAGCTGGGACCGAATTCGCCGCCGCCGCGGATGTTGCTCATCACCAGCACGCCGCCACGCTGCAGCCAGCCGCGACCCCAGCTCGCGCTGTAGCGCGGGGTCATGCTCACGTCAAAGCCGCCGTAGCCGTACAGCAGGGTGGGGTTCTTGCCGTTGTTGGTCGCGCCCTTGGGGTAGACCACGAAGTAGGGCACTTTGGTGCCGTCTTTGCTGGTGGCGAACTGCTGCTCGACGCGCATGCCCGTGCTGTCGAACCAGGTTTGGCGGCTCTTCAGGCGCAGGCGCTCGTCGCTGCCGGCCTGTGCCAGGTACAGGGTGTCGGGGGTCAGGAAGTCGGCGTAGTTCACCAAGTAGCGATCGGCCAGGCTGTCTTGCGCCAAGTCGGGGTCGTGCAGGCTGGCCACGCTCAAGTTGCCGGGGAAGGGGGCCTTGACTTCACGACGTTGCGGTGCGCCTTTGCCCGAGAAGTCCCACTCTTCGAGTTTGCTGGCGACGTTGTCTGACACGTTCAACACCACGTGCTGCTGGGTGGTGGTGAAGCCGGCCAGCGAGCGCGTGGCGGTGGGCGTGAACAGGGTGCGCCAGGTGGTCTTTCCGGCCAGGAACTCGGGCCATGAACCAACCAGCAAGGAGCCGGCCTTGTGTGTCGTGTCGCCCTGCTTCCAGTCAGAGCGCAGCTCCACCAGCAGGCGTTGGCCCCAGCGTTGGAACTGGGCGTCGGCGGGCAGCGCCAGTTTCTGCAACTTGTCGCCCTTCACCAGGTAACGGTCGAAGCGGTAGAAGTCCAGTGCGCGCTGGACGATCACGGTTTGCGACTTCCCCACGCCCTGTGCTGATGCGAACACGTAGGTGTCCTGCTTGTCGCCCTCGAACAGGGTTTTGGCGGCGCTCAGCGGCGTGCCGCGTTGCCACAGCTTGACGATGCGCGCGTAGCCCGAGTCGGTCATGCTGCCGGGCCCGAAGTCGGTGCCCACGATGACATGGTTCTCGTCGCGCCAATCGAGCTGCGATTTGGCCTCTGGCAGCGTGAAGCCGTCCTTCACGAAGGCCTTG
>CAZAIR010000423.1:0-2194 GCA_964485225.1 uncultured Burkholderiaceae bacterium | reverse complement strand
CGCATCGGCATCGGCGACGACATCGGCGGCGTGCAGCGCCACTTCGCGCCCCTGCTCGGCATGAACGACGTCAGTGGCGAAGGCCGCGAGTTCGACCACCTGTTCCATGACGGCGAGACCTTCCAGGTCGGCGAGCTGACTTTGAGCGTGATGCACACGCCCGGCCACACGCCGGCTTGCGTCAGCTACCACCTGCCCGGCCATGTTTTCGTGGGTGACACCCTGTTCATGCCCGACTACGGCAGCGCCCGCTGCGACTTCCCCGGCGGCAACGCGCACCAGCTGTACCAGTCGTCGCGGCGCTTGTTTGCGCTGCCGCCCGAGACCCAGATGCACCTGTGCCACGACTACCCGCCGGCCGGCCGCGCACCCGCCTGGACCTGCACCGTGGCCGATCAGCGCGCGCGCAACATCCACCTGCACGACGGCGTGAGCGAGGCCGAGTTCGTGGCCCTGCGCAGCGCGCGCGATGCCACCTTGGGCGCGCCCGTGCTGCTGTGGCCCTCGCTGCAAGTGAACCTGCGCGCCGGCCACCTGCCCCCGCCGGAAGCCAACGGCATGCGCTACATGAAGACCCCGATCGATGCGCTTTGACGCCTCGCGCTTGCAGCTGAACCACGCGCGCCACGACGCGCTGGCCGCGCTCACCGTCAGCGCCCTGCTGCTGCCGCAAAGCCTGGCCTATGCGCTGCTGGCCGGCCTGCCGCCGGTGGTGGGCGTCATGGCGAGCTTGGCTCCCTTGCTGGCCTACGCGGCCTTCGGCTCGTCCACCACCTTGGCGGTGGGCCCGGCCGCCGTGCTGGCGCTGATGACGGCGCAGGCCGTGGAGCGCTTGGGCACCGCTTACGGCGTGCCGCCCACCCTGGTGGCGATGGTGCTGGCGCTGCAAAGCGGCGCGCTGCTGGCGCTGGCTGCCGCGCTGCGGCTGGATGCCCTGGCCGCCTTGCTCTCCGCCCCCGTGCTGCAAGGCTTCGGCAGCGGCGCGGCGCTGGCCATCGCCCTGGGCCAGGTGCCGGCGCTGCTCGGCGTGAAGCTCCCTGGCGGCGCCTTGATCGACTGGGTGCCGGCCCTGGCCAGCGGCAGCGTGGCCGCACCGCATGCTTTGAGTACGGCCATCGGCCTGGGCGCTGTGCTCTTGCTGGTGTTGGCCAAGCGCGGCGCGCGCTGGGCGCCGCGCAGCGCCAAGCTCGCGCCTTTGGCGCTGGTGGGTGTGGGCATTGCGGTGGTGTTTGCCTTGCAAGCCGCCCAAGCGCCCGGGGTGGCCGGGGTGAAGCTGGCGGGCAGCGTGTCGCTGGCGGCCGGCTTGCAGTTCCCGCCGCTCACCCAAGCGCCCGCCGCGCTGTGGTGGGACACCCTGCCCACCGCGCTCATGATTGCTTTGGTGGCCTACGTCAGCAGCCTGTCGGCGGCGCAAGCGCTGGCCGCGCGGCGCGGCGAGCACATCAGCCCGCGCCGCGAGCTGCTGGGCCTGGCCGCCGCCAACGCGGCCGCCGGTGTCAGCGGCGGCATGCCGGTGGCTGGCAGCTTCTCGCGCAGCAGCATCACCGCCGAGGCCGGCGCCCGCACCCGCTGGGCCGGCGCTTTCACCGCCGTGGCCTTCGGCGCTTGGATGCTGGTGGGCGCCGACCTGTTGGCCCGCCTGCCGCACGCCGTGCTGGCGGCCACCATCGTGGTGGCTGTGCTGCCCATGGTCGACATCGGCGCCATGCGCCGCGCCTGGGCTTACGCCCGCCCCGAGGGCGCGCTGATGGTCGTCACCGCGCTGCTGGTGTTGGCCGTGGGGGTGGAATGGGGCCTGGGCCTGGGCGTGGCCGGCGCCATCGGCCTGCTGCTGCAGCGCACCGCACGCCCGCACTGGGCCGAGGTGGGCGAGCTGCCCGACGCCCCCGGCGTGTTCCGTAACGTGCGCCGCTTCGACGTGCAGCGTTTGCCGCAGGTGATGGCGATCCGCATCGACGAAGGCCTGCGCTTCACCAACGCCCGTTGGCTCAGCGACGTGCTGTGGGCCGAACTGGCCGCGCGGCCCGACACCGAGCAGCTGGTGCTGATGATGAGCGGCGTCAACGAGATCGACCTCAGCGGCCTGGAAGCCCTGCAGCAGTTCGCAACCGAATGGCAGGCCCGCGGCCCGCGCCACCGTTTGCACCTGAGCGAACTCAAAGGCCCGGTGGCCGACCGCCTGCAGCGCGCCGGC
>CAZAIR010000422.1:0-2194 GCA_964485225.1 uncultured Burkholderiaceae bacterium | reverse complement strand
TGCCAAGCCCGACAGGGCGCGCGCCGGGCTCGCCGCACAGACTGGCTCCCATTCGGTGCGCCGAAATGGTGCGGTGCCACCCCGATCGCGCTCAACTGGTGCGCGCGCCTTGCGACTTGGGTACGTTGCTGCTCAAGCTGGTGCGGGCATGGCTGGCCCAGCAACCAGGGAGTGCGGGCGCGGCGGGCTCAGGCTCGTGACCCTCATCCAGTGGCCAAGCCGCCGAAAGATCGAACACCACCCGCTTCGCGCGCTGCGAAGTCGGGCTGCGGCGACTGGAGAGCGTGGCAACACGGGGCATCACAACACCCCCAGCAAAACAGACGACGACGGCGCCATCAAAGTTGAAGTGAACGGTGCCGCAACGGCAGATACAGCTATCGACATGACAAGTTCGCCCGTACTGCGGTGGGCGTCCAAAGTGGTGACAAGCGCTCAACCGCAAAGGCCGTGCCAAGCTGGCCTGAGCCTTGCTTATCCCGCCTGCACCCTTTCCCTACCCCGCAGCACCCCGCTGCACAATCGAATCACCGCCACTTGCCCGCCTGCCCATGGAGCTGACCCCGCGCGAGAAAGACAAGCTGATGCTGTTCACGGCCGCCTTGCTGGCCGAGCGGCGCCGGGCACGGGGCCTGAAGCTCAACTACCCAGAGGCCGTGGCCTTCATCAGCGCGGCTGTGATGGAAGGCGCCCGGGACGGCAAGACCGTGGCGCAACTGATGAGCGAAGGCCGGCAAGTGTTGAGCCGGGCCGATGTGATGGAAGGGGTGGCCGAGATGATTCCCGACATCCAAGTGGAAGCCACCTTCCCTGACGGCACCAAGCTGGTGACCGTGCACCAACCCATCACCTGAACCACCGCAAAGCCCACCACCTCCCATGCGCACTGCCACCCGCATCTTTGCCATCCTCAGCTTGTCTCTGCCGGCACTGGCTTCGGCCCACACCGGCGACCACAGCCTCGGCGGCTTCGCAGCCGGCTTTGCCCACCCGCTGCTCGGCGCCGACCACCTGGCCGCCATGCTGGCGGTGGGCCTGTGGGGCGCCCTGAGCGAGCCCCGCTGGCCGCAGGCCGCACGTGCGCCGCTGGTGTTCGCGCTGGCCTTGGTGATCGGTGCGGCCGTGGCCCTGCTCACCGGATGGATGCCGCCGGGCGTGGAGCCGGGCATCGCCGTTTCGCTGCTCGGGCTCGGCCTGCTCGTGGCTTGGCGCGTGCCATTGCCGCAGCCGGTTGGCTTGGCGCTGGTGGGCGTGTTTGCGCTGATGCACGGCGCCGCCCACGGCACCGAGTTGCAAGGCGCTTGGGCGCTGCTGGGCATGGTCAGCGCCACGGTGCTGCTGCACGGCGCAGGGCTGGTGTTCGGCCTGTTGCTGCGCCCCACCGCCATGCGCTGGAGCGAAGGCCTTGGCGCCGCACTGATGACCTTTGGCGCCTTGCGCTTGGCGGGGGTGCTGTGAGTCATTGCACTGCTTTCCTTCACGCACAGGTGGCGGCATGACGCCCGGCGAGCTCTTGGTGGACGAGGGCGAGCACGTCCTCAACCCCGGGCGGCGCACGATCACGCTGCGCGTTTCGAATACCGGCGAGCGACCGATCCAAGTGGGCTCGCATTACCACTTCTATGAAACCAACGCCGCACTGCAGTTCGACCGCGAAGCCGCACGCGGCATGCGCCTGAACCTGTGCAGCGGCACCGCCGTGCGCTTCGAGCCCGGCCAAAGCCGCACCGTGGAGCTGGTGGAGCTGGGCGGCGACCGCCAGGCCTGGGGCTTCCGCGGCTTGGTGAACGGAGCGCTGTGATGGCCACCCTCAGCCGCCGCGCTTACGCCGAGATGCTGGGCCCCACCGTGGGCGACCGCCTGCGCCTGGCCGACACCGCCTTGGTGATCGAGATCGAAGACGACTTCACCTTGCGCGCCGGCGGCTACGGCGAAGAGGTGAAGTTCGGCGGCGGCAAGACCGTGCGCGACGGCATGGGCCAAAGCCAGCGACCCAACGGCCCCACGGCCGCCGATGCGGTGGACACCGTCATCACCAACGCCGTCATCGTCGACCACTGGGGCATCGTCAAGGCCGACATCGGCCTGCGCGGCTGCCGCATCGCCGCCATCGGCAAGGCCGGCAACCCCGACGTGCAACCGGGCGTGGACATCGTCATCGGCCCGGGCACCGAGATCGTCGCGGGCGAGGGCC
>CAZAIR010000421.1:0-2205 GCA_964485225.1 uncultured Burkholderiaceae bacterium | reverse complement strand
TTGGCGGTGAGCTTGCCCAAGCACTTGGCTGTGGCCTTGCGCAGGTCGTAGACCTCGCGGAAGCGCGCCGCAAAGCGGTTCACGGCCTCGCCGGCGAGCTGCAACAACTCGGCCACGGCCGCGTCACGGGTCGGGTCGGCGCTGGGGTCGCGACGCTTGTCGACTTCGCGCAAGCGGTGCATCAAGGCCTCCACCAAAGCCGCACGGCGCTTGGGGTTAGCCAGCAGGTCGTCTTCAAGGTAGGGGTTTCGCTGCACCACCCAGATGTCGCCCAGCACCTCATAGAGCATTCGAGCGCTGCGGCCGGTGTTGCGCTGTTGGCGCAGGCCAGAGGCCAGCTCCCAGGCGCGCGGGCCCAGCAGGCGGAGCACGATCTCGCGGTCAGAGAACGAGGTGTAGTTGTAGGGGATCTCGCGCAGGCGCGGGGCCTCAGCATCCGGCGGGGTGAGTGCGTGGGCAGCGGCCGCGATGGCAGCGAGGGGCAGCGGGGCGTTCATGGGCGGGTGACCAGGGAAATGCCCCAAGAAAAGGGGCTGGGGCAGAGCCTGGGGATACTACCGTAGCCCCCTCTGTCAGCCGCCCCTCGCCTCTGGTAAACCGGACTGTGTAAAGGCCATGTCGCAGGGGTGCAAGAGTGACCGCCGAAGAGCCTGTGTTTGTGCCCCGCGAAGGATGCCCATGACCCACTGGCCCTATCCGTTCTGGCTGGCGCACCGCGGCGGCGGTCAGGCTGCGCCCGAGAACACCCTGGCAGCCTTCGATCTGGGCGCTGCGCGCGGCTTTACTGGCTTTGAGTGCGACGTGCAACTCAGCCGTGACGGCGTGCCCTTTCTGATGCACGACGCCACCCTGGCGCGCACCACCAATGGCCAGGGCCTGGCCTGCGATGCCAACTGGGCCGACTTGTCCAGCCTGGATGCTGGTCAATGGCACAGCGCTGCCCATGCGGGCGAACCGGTGCCGTCCTTGGCGCAGCTGGCCGAGCGGGCGTGCCGCCTGGGCTGGCAAGTCAACCTGGAGCTCAAGCCCAGCCCTGGGCAAGCCCAGCGCCTGGGGGCCGGGGTGGCCGCGTGGCTGCGCCAGCATTGGCGCGGACCGCCGCCGCTGATCAGCAGCTTCCAGCCCGAGGCCTTGCGCGCCGCTGGCAGCGGCCACGCGCTGGCCCTGCTGACCGAAAGCTGGGCGGGCGACGCCACGCTGGCTCTGGCGCACAGCTTGGGCGTGGTGGCCGTGGTGGGCCACCACAGCCTGTGGCGCCCCGACACCCTGGCCGCCGCGCACAGCGCCGGGCTGCGAGCGCTGGCTTACACCGTGAACGACGCAGCCACGGCGCAGCGTCTGCGCCAAGCCGGGATCGACGGGCTGATCACCGACAAGCTAACCCTACCAGCCACCCTGAGCTGAGGAACCCGGCTGTGGCGGCCGACGTACAGCGGCATCTGACGCAGATCAAACCCAGACCACGCCGTGCGGGAAAGCCAGCCGCCACTTGATCCAACGCAAAAGCAAGTGGCTTGCGGACGGCTGCAATGGCTTCACTCAACACCCAAAGGAGCCTTTCATGTCCCGCAGCAAGCTGCTCAGCCAAGCCACGTTCACCCTCGCCACGCTGGCTGCCACCGCCGTCTTGGTTATGGTGCCCATCACCCAAGCCGCCGCACAAGACAGTGGCGACTGGATCGTGCGGGCCCGCGCGCTGAACCTGCAGTCGGCCAACAAAGACAGCACGGGCTTGGGCCTGTCGGTCAACGACAAAACCTTCCTCGAAACCGACATCACCTACTTCTTTGACAAGAACTGGGCGGCCGAGCTGGTGCTGACCTACCCGCAAAAGCACGACATCCGCGCCGGTAGCGCGACCATCGGTTCCCTGAAGCACCTGCCGCCCACCTTGAGCCTGCAGTACCACGTGGACGCTGGCGGCTGGCGCCCCTACGCCGGCGCCGGCGTGAACCTGACCCGCTTCTCCAGCGTCAAGTTCGTGCCCGCCATCCAAACGGCGCTGAACCCCTCGGTGGGTCGCAGCAGCGTGGGGCTGAGCCTGAATGTGGGCTTCGACGTGCCCGTGGGCGGTGGCTGGTTGTTCAATGTGGACGCCAAAAAGGTCAAGCTGGCCGCCGACATCAAGAGCAACGGCAACAAGGTGGGCGAATTGAAGGTCGACCCGCTGCTGTTGAGCATCGGTATCGGCAAGCGCTTCTGATC
>CAZAIR010000420.1:0-2217 GCA_964485225.1 uncultured Burkholderiaceae bacterium | reverse complement strand
GGGTGGGGGCATTGGTCAGCATCACCGATGCCGAGTTCGTGACCTTGGCGGTGCTGGTGATGGCATTGGCGGGTGTGGCGCCGGTGGCTTTCAGCAACTCGGTGCGGGCGGTTGCCAGGTCGACTTCCACCTCGCTGGCTTGGGTGACCGACAACCGGTTCGACAAGCCCAGCCTGGGCGGTGAGCCATCGATGCCGATGCGCACCGCCTCCAGCAGCAAATCGGCGCTGCTTTTGGCCACGGTGAAGCGGCTGTCGCTGAGCAGGTTGAGGCCCGCCGCGTCGGTGATCTTGACGTCGGCCAGCGCTGTTTTCAGCAGGGTTTTCAGAAAGTCCGACGCGGCGGTGTTCAGGGTCGGTGTGGTGGCGGTCAGCGTGGCACTGAAATCGGCCGGCTTGGCGAACACGGGCTGGGGGTCGGTGCCCAGCGTGAGGGCGGCCCAGGCTTGTGTCAGGGGTGTCACGTGTGCTGTGAGCGCCGGCGCAGTGGCTGTGAGCACGGTGTGAAGCAGTACCGGGCGGCCGGCCGAATCGATGCCGCGGGCTTGCAGCATCAAAGGCAGGGTGAAGTTGGTGCTGCTCAGGGTCAGTTGGTAGCTGCCGTCGGTGGGGTGTGCGGTGGCTTGGCCCAGGGCCGTGCCCTTGGCGTCCACCACCGCCAGCCGTGCGCCGCCCAGCGGTGCGCCCACACTGACCACGCCGCTCAGCACGGGCGGTGTGGCCGGCGCAGGGGAGGGCGTGCCGCCGCCGTCGCCACCTCCTCCACCACCGCCGCCGCAGGCGCTCAGTAGCAGGGCGGCCAACAGCGACAAACAAGAGGCGAGAGCAAACGGGCGCATGAGGGCACTTCGGCGGTGGAGACCGGCCTGATTCTGTGCAGCCCCTCGGCTCGCTGAACCCATGAACTGGCGGGTAAGCCCGGTGCACCTTTGCGCGGGGGCGCCTGGCCCGAGAACAGCGGGGAACTGGCGGGTGTTTTGGGCGCTTATCTCGCTCAAGTTCCCGCCAGCGCTCGGGCAGCATCCAGGCCATGGTGATCGATCTTCCTACCGCCCCCCACGGTGCCAGCCGCGCGCCGGCCTTCGACGACCGTCTGGACGGCTTGATGGGCTTGGGTGGCCTCAGCGTGGGTGCCAAGCTGGGCGAGTTGCAGCGTTTTGCCCGCCTGATGCAAACGCAAGGGCAGGGCGTGGAAGCCACCCGCATGCTGTTCGATATGGCCTACGCCAACGAGGCCCTGCGCTGGGCAGAGGCTAGCCCTTGTGCGCCCTTGGCCGAGTTGGCCAGTGCGCTGCACGCGCAGTACCAGCGCGCCGGCCATTTCCTCGGACTTCACTGAGCGCCTTCGAGGGCATTCGGAACGCCCGCTCGAACGCGCCGTATGCCTTCAAAGCCGCTGACGCCGACAATGGCGGGTTCCAAGGAACCTGCATGGCGCTCAAAAGCACGATCTTCAAGGCCAACCTGGCCGTGGCCGACATCGACCATGGCTACTACGCCGACCACCCACTGACCCTGGCCCGCCACCCCAGCGAGACCGACGAACGCATGATGGTTCGCCTGGTGGCCCTGGGGCTGCACGCCCACGAGTTGCAAACCCGCTGCAATGGTGACGCCACCCTGAGCTTCGGCGCGGGCTTGAGCGATGCCGACGACCCCGATGTGGTGCTGACCGATTTCACCGGCGCCAAGCGCTTGTGGATCGAGGTGGGACAGCCCGACGACAAGGCCCTGCTCAAGGCCTGCAGCAAGGCCGAATCGGTGGTGGTTTACGCCTTCGGCCCCACGGCTGAGATTTGGTGGCGCGGCATCGAGACCAAACTCACCCGCCTGGACAAGCTGCAGGTGTGGCGCTTGCCCCACGATGCGATGGCCGAGCTCAGCGCCTTGGCCCAGCGCAGCATGCAGCTGCAAGCCACGGTGCAAGAAGGCCATCTGATGCTGACCGGCGGTGCCGGCGGCAGCGTCGATTTGGAGCCCGTGCGCTGGAAGTGACGCGCCCATGCCGGAAGGCACATGCGCGCGGGGGCAAAGCCCGCTAGCGTGTGGGGCTTTGCAAACGCCAAAGCCCCCCATGACCCTCCGCACTTTGGCCCGCGCACTGCGCTGGGCGCCGCTCACCCTGGCCCTCGGCCTGGCCCACGCCCACGAAGGCATGTGGATGCCCCAGCAGCTGCCGCAGCTGGCCAAAGACCTGAAGGCCGCGGGGCTGGCCATC
>CAZAIR010000419.1:0-2240 GCA_964485225.1 uncultured Burkholderiaceae bacterium | reverse complement strand
ATGGAGGCCTTGCTCTTGGCCAACATGCCGGTGGGGGAAGAGCAGGTGCGGGCGCTCGCCGCCCAGCGCGCAGCAGCGGTGCGCGACTATCTGATGGCGCAGAAACTGCCGGCCGACCGGCTGTTCCTGGGCGCCAGCAAGACCGGGCCTGTGGATGCGTCCTGGCGACCCCGCGCCGAGCTGAACCTGGCCTTGCCCTGACCCCTGGTCGGGCCAAGGGCAGGCGCCGGCGGCCCGCTGTGCAATCGCGGCGACAATAGAGCCTGACGGGGCGGGTGCCAACGGGTGCGCGCTCGCCATTTTTTTCCTGGTGCCATGCCCGTGCGGCCGCGCCCAACCGACGTTCCAGTTCCAGCCATGACGCAAGTTCCCGCCAAACCCCACGACACCCCTGCGCTCGACGCGCTCACCGGTGGCGCGTTCTCCGCCTCCACGTCGGGCGAGCGCGCCGCCCGCGTGCGCGAGTGGTTGGCCACCCAGCCACCGGTTGAGCAGTTGCAAGACGTGTTCAAGGAACTCAGCGCGCGCGACAAAGGCGCGGCGCGCCCACTGCGCGAGAAGCTCGATGAGATCAAGCGCGCCAAAGGCCAGGAGGTCATCGCCGCCGAGTGGGCCGAGAAAGCCAACGCCTTGCTGGCCCAGCCTAAGCTCAACATCGCCGACGCCCTGGCCTGGCAGCGTGACGCCGCCAAGGCCGGCGCACCGCTCAGCCGCGAACCGCTGGCCGCGGTCAAGCAGCAGCTCGCCGAGCGGGTGCGCATCATCGAAGACCTGCAGCACCGGGTGCAGGTCCAACGCGAGGCCGCCGTGTTGTTGGCCCAGCGCATCGAGGTCCTGTCCACCAAAAGCTGGAAGGACGCGCAAACGGCGCTCGACGCCTTGCACACCGATGTGAACCACTGGCAGGCGCAGGCCGCAGAGCTGCTCAGTGACACCAACTGGCCCAGTGTGGACGCCAAGTTCCCACCCCAGCTCGACGCCTCCAAAGCCCAACTGCTCGTGGTGTGGGAGGCCTTCCAGGGCGCGCTGGCCCAGGCCGTCGCAGCGGGCAGCGATGCCACCGCGCCGCTGCCCCCGGTGCCGATGTGGGCGGCAGAATTGCGCGCCCAGCGCGGCACGCCCGACGCGACCGACGAGGCCCTGACCAAACCCGGCAAGCCCCGAATCGACCCGGAACTGCTCAAGGAACTGCGCGCCAAGGCCGCCGCCGCCGTGGGCGAAGTGCTCGCCAAACTGGAGCAGGAAACCACCGAAGGCCATGGCAAGGCCAGCGCGGGCGCGGCCAACGCGCTGCGCAACGCGCTGAAAGAACACGGCAAGTACATCGACCAGGCGCTGGACGCCCGCGCCCACACCGCGCTGGGCGCCGCCGGTGAGCTCGAAGGCTGGCAGCGCTGGCGTGCCGACCAGCTGCGCGAAGAACTGGTCGGCAAGGCCGAAGCCCTGCTCAAGCGTCCGGAAGGCCAAGCGCTGGGGGGTCGCAAGATGCAGGAAACCCTGCGCGCTCTGCGCGAGCAGTGGAAATCCACCGACCAGGGCGGTGTGCCCAACCATGCGCTGTGGAAACGTTTTGACGAAGCCTGCAACGAGGCCCACAAGGTGGTTGAGGCCTGGCTGGAGAAGGTCAAGGCCGACGCCGCCGAGCACCGCAGCCAGCGCCTGGCCCTGATCGAGGAGGTCAAGGCCTGGGCGGCCGACAACCGGGTGGCCAAAGACAACGACTGGAAAGGCTTCAACCGTGTGCTGCACCAGTTCGCCGACCGCTGGCGCGACGGCGGCCATGTGGGCGAGAAGGTGTTTGCCGAACTGCAACCGCTCTGGAAGGAAGCCCTGCGCCACGCCGCCGAGCCGCTGGAAGCGATGCAGAAAGCCAGCCTGGGACGCCGCCAGGCCATGATCGAAGAAGCCGGTGTACTCGGTGCCGCCCCGGTGCTGCGCGTCGATGCGGTCAAGGCGCTGCAGCAGCGCTGGCAGGCCGAGGCCCAAACCGTGCCGCTGGACCGCAAACACGAGCAAAAGCTCTGGGATGCGTTCCGCAAACCCATCGACGATGCCTTTAACCGCAAGACCGCCGAACGCGACAAGGCCGATGCGGCCCTGAGCGTTCGCGACCGCGCGGTGCTGGACGCGGCCAAGGCCCTCGATGCCGCCAACGCCAGCGGCGATGCGCAGACCATCCGCGGCGCGATCGCCGCCCTGGAAGCCGCACTGCGTGGCCAGGCCCATGCCGTGGCCGACGT
>CAZAIR010000418.1:0-2240 GCA_964485225.1 uncultured Burkholderiaceae bacterium | reverse complement strand
GTGGTTTGCGGGGTGTGGTCTTGCGGCGTGGTGGGGCCGAAGGCGGCAATGCTGCTGGGCCAGAACACGCGCTCCAGGCCTTGGCTGCGCGCCAGCTCCAACACATTGAGCAGGCCCTTCATGTTCAGGTCCCAGGCCCACTGCGGGTGCTTCTCGCCGTTGGCGCTCAGCGCCGCGGCCAGCAAATACACCTGCGTGATGCGGTGTCGCTGCACCACCGCGGCCACGGCGGCGGCGTCGGTGCAGTCCAGCATCTCGTGGCGCAGGGTGGCGATGCGGCCGGTTTGCGCCAGGTCGCTGGTGATGACGTTGTCGTGCCCGTGGCGGGCGGCCAGCGCCGCGGCCAGCTCGGTGCCAATTTGGCCGTTGGCGCCAATGATGAGGATGCGCGGCATGTCAGACCAGTCCCAGTTCTTTGCCCGCTTGGGCGAATGCGGCGGCAGCGCGCTCCAGTTGCAGCTGGCCGTGCGCCGCGCTCAGCTGCGTGCGGATGCGCGCTTGGCCCTTGGGCACCACCGGGAAGAAGAAGCCCACGGCGTACACGCCCAGCTCGAAGAGGCGCGCTGACAGCTGCTGCGCCTTGTTGGCGTCGTACACCATGATGGGCGTGATGGGGTGCGTGCCCGGCTTGATCTCAAAGCCCGCCGCTTGGATGGCGGCGCGCCAGTAGTTGGTGTTGGCCTCCAGCTGGTCGCGCAGCGCAGTGCTGCTCTCCAGCAGGTCCAACACGGCCAATGAGGCACCCACGATGCTAGGCGCCAAGGTGTTGCTGAACAGGTAGGGGCGCGAGCGCTGGCGCAGCATCTCCACCACCTCTTTGCGCGCTGCCGTGAAGCCGCCACTGGCACCGCCCAGGGCTTTGCCGAAGGTGCCGGTGATGATGTCGATCTGACCGAACACGCCGCAGTGTTCAGGCGTGCCACGGCCGGTCTTGCCCAGGAAGCCGGTGGCATGGCATTCGTCCACGCCCAGCAGCGCGCCGTAGCGGTCGCATAGCGCGCGGATGGCGGCCAGGTTGGCGATGGTGCCGTCCATGGAGAACACGCCGTCGGTGAACACCAGCGTGTGGCGCGCGCCCTTTCTTTGAGCTTCTTGCAGGCAGCGCTCCAGGTCGGCCATGTCGTTGTTGGCATAGCGCCAGCGCTGGGCCTTGCACAGGCGGATGCCGTCAATGATGGAGGCGTGGTTCAGGGCGTCGCTGATGATGGCGTCTTCCTCGCCCAGCAGCGGCTCGAACAGGCCGCCATTGGCGTCGAAGGCCGCCGCGTAGAGGATGGCGTCCTCACAGCCCACGAAGGCGGCAATGCGGCGCTCCAACTCCTTGTGGATGTCTTGCGTGCCGCAGATGAAACGCACCGACGACAGGCCGAAGCCGTGCGTGTCCAGCGTCTTGTGGGCCGCCTCGATCACGCTGGGGTGGCTACTCAGGCCCAGGTAGTTGTTGGCGCACAGGTTGATGAGCTCGCGCCCGTCCGTCGTCTTGACCACCGAGCCTTGCGGCGTCGCCATCACCCGCTCGACCTTGAACAAACCAGCTTCGCGCACCTGGGCGAGCTCGGCTTGGAGGTGGGCGTAAAAGGCGTTGGCACTGGTCATGTTCAGTCTCCTGGCGCAGAATGCGGTCTATCGAACGGAGTTCACTATATCGAACAAACGTTCACTGAAGCAATAGGCCCCTTAATGACCGACACCGATCTTGCCCAACCGCCCCAAGTGGGCGACGCCCTGGCCGCCCTGCGCGGCAAGCGGCAGCTGACGCTGGACGAACTGAGCCGGCGCGCGGGCGTGTCGAAGTCGATGTTGTCGCAGATCGAGCGCGGCCAAGCCAACCCCACAGTGGCCGTGGTGTGGCGCTTGGCACAGGCGCTGGGCGTGGAGTTGTCGGAACTGCTGGAAGGCGCGCGCCCGGCCGAGGTGGGCATCGAAACCGTGCCGGCACATGCCACCCCGACGCTCACCAGCCCCGACGGCCTGGCACGGCTGCGCATCCTGGGGCCGATCGACCTGGCCGGCCAATTCGAGTGGTACGAGCTGATCGTGCAGCCCGGCGGCGTGCTGGCCTCAGGCGCCCACGAACCCGGCTCGCGCGAGCACTTGAGCGTGCTCAGCGGCCAGATGCAGGTGCAGGCCGGCGCGCTGGTGCAAAGCGCGGCCCAGGGCGAAACCCTGCGCTACGCGGTGGACCAAGCGCACAGCCTGCGCAACACCGGCACCGAACAAGCCGTGGCCTTGCTGGTGGT
>CAZAIR010000417.1:0-2259 GCA_964485225.1 uncultured Burkholderiaceae bacterium | reverse complement strand
AGAGCGTGTCGAAGTGCGCGAAGCTCAGTTCTCCCCAGCCCCAGCCGGCCCACGCTTCAAACCCACGCTGTTCACGGTCGCCGCTCCGCCCCTGGAAGCGACCTGCCTGGCCAGCCCGGTGGCCAATGCCGGTGCGCGCATCGACCGCGTGTGGCTGGCGCAAACCCACCTGATGGAGACCAACTGGCCGTTCCACTACCTGGTGGAGGGCCGCCCGACCTTGGTCAAGGTGGACGTGAGCGCTGGCGCCGGTGCGCCGCCCACGGCACGCCTCACCGCCAGCTGGCCCGATGGCAGCAGCGCCAGCCGCTGTCTGCGTCCGCCGGCCAGCTTGCCCGCCCAGACTGATGCGCGGCCGCAGCCGCTGACGCAGAACCTCGCCAGCAGCTACGCCATCACCTTGCCACCCGAGTGGCTCAAGCCCGGCTTGGCGTTACAGGTGGACTTGGAGGGCGGCGCGCGCCGCAGCCTCAGCGCGGCCGAGCTGAATGTGCGCACGCAGCCCGATCTCACGCTTGTGATCGTTGATACCTTGCTGTTCGGTGATACCGGCGTTCGCCCGCTGGATGACACGGCCACCGAGTTCGCCGCCCGGCTGCCGGTATCGCGTTTGCGCTTGAGCACTTTGCCCTTCACGGTGCGTTTGCCGCGTCTCGTGATCGGGCCGCGCACCGACTCCCTCACGCCCACCGGCCAACCTCTGGCCACGGCGGCGCAGTGGGTCTCAACCCGGCCCAGTTGCACGAGCGCCCAACGCAGCGCGGGCACCTGTTTGCCGCACAGCGGCTTTGGCGTGCTGTCGGCCACCATCAGCTTGGCGGGCCGCCTGCAGCGCGCCAACGGCATGGCGCACAGCTCGCTTTGGTATGCCAACCACGGCTTGAACAGCGGGGTGGGTGGCGGCCTCGGCGGCGGCAACGTGGGTTCGGGTGACGACTTGCGATTGATCTTCAACCACGAGATGGGCCACGCCATGGGCCTGCCGCACCTGGGCGACGTGACCGGCACCCGCCAAACCAGCGCCACGGGCCTGATGCACCCCTACACCGGCGAGGAAGCCGGCACCGATGGCGTGCCCAAGGGTGGCGGCTTTGGCCGCACGGCGGCCTACGACCCGTTGGACAACCGCATCGTGCAAGCCACCTGCGCCAGCACTGGTTTCGAGCAACAGGAGCCCATGCAGCGGGGCTGCAACACGGTGAGCCCGGGCCGGCGCTTCGACCACTTCTCAGACGCCGCCACCTTCAAGATCCTGCGTTACTTCAATGGCGCCAGTACCGCGGCCACGGGCACGGTGCCGTACTACAGCCGCTTGCTCAGTGGCTCCAGTGCTGACAACTTCCTGCCCACGCGTTTCCAGTTCCCGACCGAGTCGGGCCGGGTGCAGTTCCGCAACGAGGGTGACAACTGGAGCCTGCACCGCTGGTCCGAGACCACGCAGGGCTACCTGCAGGTGATGCGCCCGCCCGGTGGCGATGCTGGCTTCCTGAGCGACCCGCCGGCCGCACCCGCCGGCCAGACCTACGACCGTTACTACGACTTCCGCTTCCCGCAGCAGTTCGATGTGCCGGTGTTCACCGTCTTTGGCACCTTCAATTTCACCGACGACGCCACCAGCACCATTTACGCCGTGCAGCCCACACGCGGCCACCTGGTGCGCCTATGGGACCCGACCCAAGCGGCGCAGCTCGACTGGATCAAGCGCAGCGCCAATGGCGAGACCTTCTGGTGGGGCTACGACCTGCACCTGCGCGTGCAGTACCAAGACGGCACCGTGCGCCACGTGGCCATGCCTTACGAGGCCAAGCCCACGACCAGCGCCATGCAAGGCTTCACCACCTGGGCGGTGAACCTGCCGGACGACGGCCGCGCCATTGCCAAGGTGGAGCTGCTGCATCGCCCGCTGTGCTCTCGCAACGGCGCAGCCAGTGACCGCAGTTGTGATGTGAACTTGGCCGCCAACGGCATCACCGCCGAGAACGTGTACCAAGGCGCTCGCGTGGCCGCGACCTGGGTGCCCGCGCGCTAAGTCCGGCGCGCCCTGGCTGTTCAGGCTGGAGGGCGGTAGGCCGCCAGCCAGCCTTCCAACAGCTCGGCCGGCATGGGCCGGGCGAAGAGGTAGCCTTGGCCTTCATGGCAGCCCATGCTGTGCAAGTGCTGCGCTTGCTCTTCGGTCTCGATGCCCTCGGCCAGCACGCGCATGCCCAAGGTGCAACCCAGATTCACCACCATGCTGGCGATACTGGCGCCGGCGGCGTT
>CAZAIR010000416.1:0-2260 GCA_964485225.1 uncultured Burkholderiaceae bacterium | reverse complement strand
AAGGCCCGGGCGTGCCCGAGGCCTTGCTGACGGAACTGACCAAGCCCTTCTTCCGGGGCGACGCTGCACGCACCGCCGCCACGGGCTCGGGCCTGGGTCTGGCGATTGTGGAAAAGGCCCTGCACCGCATGGGCGGCAGCTTGGAAATCCGCAATGGGCGAGACGGCGGGCTGATGACGCGGATTCGCCTGCAGCAGGCTGTTTGAGCGCGAATTTCAGTCGCCGCCGCAGCCTCCGCCGCCACCATCCCCATCACCACCGCTGGCGCTATCGGCTGCATCATGGCGGCTGGAATCGGACCCGCCTCCGCATCCATCGTCGTCTGACCGGCGCCGGAAGGACTGCGGGTCATGAACAACCGCCCCAGGCCAGCCCAGCTTGACGTCCAGCGCGTAAAGCAGCGGCAAGCGCGTGGCCCTGGCAGGGTTGATGTTTTCCTCCTCACAGGCCAAGCGCCAAGTGCGCCAAGCGGCGTCGTCGCCATCAGGTTTGGCGGCCATGGCCCGTTCGGGGATGTGGTGCAACAGCGCGCCAAAGGCCACCGTGCAAAAGCTGGCGTAAGCCCGGGTGTCCAGGATGAACGCGTGCCACAAGGCGTCGGCGGCCTTGGACGGCATCACGATGCGCTGCCCTCGGGCGCGCAGGTGCACCAGGAAGAACTGCCGCAGCGCCCGCGCGGTGAGCTGCACTTCTTTCGGCCCAAGCCCTGGCACGCCAACCTGAAACTGCTGCAGCACGCCGGCTGGAAAGCTGAAGCTGCGGATGCGGCGCTCGCGCTCCAAAGCCAAGTGCCGGCTGCGCTGCCAAGCCAAGGCCATGCCCAAGCCCAGCACCATCAGAGCCAAGATCGCCAGAATGGCCGCCACGTCAGGTGCCTTGACTCAAGCGTTGCTGAAGGCCGTCAACCAGACCGCACCAACACGCACACCGCCCGCGCCTCGATCGCTTGCAGCTCCCCCACCGGGCCCAGCTTCTCGGCGGTTTTGGCCTTGACGTTGACCTGATCAGGCTCCAGCCCCAGCACCTGCGCCAAACGCTGTTGCATCGCCGGGATGTGCGGCGCCAGTTTGGGTGCCTGGGCGATCACGGTGGCGTCCACGTTGCCGATGTGCCAGCCGGTGGCGCGCACACGGGCAGCGGCCTGCGCCAGCAGCACCATCGAATCAGCGCCCTCGAAGGAAGCGTCGGTGTCCGGGAAGTGACGGCCGATGTCGCCCAAGCCTGCGGCGCCGAGCAGGGCGTCGGTGATGGCGTGGGCCAGGGCATCGGCGTCGGAGTGACCGAGCAGGCCGTGGGTGTGCGGGATGGTCAGGCCACCGAGCACGAGGGGGCGGCCCTCAACCAGGCGGTGCACATCCCAGCCTTCACCCACGCGGAAGGGCAGTGTGTTCATCGGCGGCTCCGCAGCAGGCGCTCGGCCAAGTCGAAATCTTCGGGCAAGGTCACTTTGAAGTTCTCCAGGGGGGCGCGCACCATCAGGGGCGTGTGGCCCAGCGCCTCGATGGCGCTGGCTTCATCGGTCACGGTGTGGCCGGCGTGGTCCAGGGCTTGGATCAGCATGCCGAGCCGGAACATCTGCGGCGTTTGGGCCTGCCAGTAGCGGCTGCGGTCGGCAGTGGCCACGGCGCGGCCGTGCTCGACGTGCTTGAGGGTATCGGCCAAGGGGGTGGCGAGCAAACCGCCCACAGCGTCGTCCTGGCATTGGCGAATCAGCTCGCGCACCCAGATGTCGCGCACCATGCAGCGGGCGGCATCGTGCACCAGCACCCAATCGTCGTTGTGGGCGCCATCGGCCTGCAAAGCGGCCAGGCCAGCGCGCACGCTGGCGGCGCGGCTGGTGCCACCGCACCGGTACACACGGCCACTGAACTGCGGCAGCAGGGCGGTGAACTGGGTGTCGTCAGGCGCCAGCACCACGGCCACGGCGGCCAATTCGGAGAGCTGTTGCAGGGCGGCCAGCGTGTGCGCTATCAGGGGCTGACCAGCCAAGGGCACGTACTGCTTCGGCACCACTTGGCCAGCGCGGCTGCCGCTGCCAGCGGCCGGCACCAAGGCATAGCAATCGGGGCTGCGGCTCATATCAACACGATGTCGTAGTGCTCGGTTTGGTTGCCGGGCTCGGCGGTGAGCGAGATCGGACGGCCGATGAAGTCGCTCAAACCTGCGAGGTGGGCCGACTCTTCATCGAGCAGCATCTCCACCACATCGGCGGCGGCCACCA
This sequence comes from uncultured Burkholderiaceae bacterium, assembly GCA_964485225.1. GTDB lineage: Bacteria > Pseudomonadota > Gammaproteobacteria > Burkholderiales > Burkholderiaceae_C > Inhella. The sequence goes on along the minus strand of CAZAIR010000416.1, from coordinate 39 downwards.
CGCGGAACTCGGCGGCCGAAAACTGGCGCGCTTCGCGCA
>CAZAIR010000415.1:0-2268 GCA_964485225.1 uncultured Burkholderiaceae bacterium | reverse complement strand
GCGTTGCCATCCAGAAATGGCCCCAACGAGGCGCGAAACGAAGCCGGGGTTGGCCTTGCAGGCCGCGCTGGGCCAGCGGCCCAGCTCTGTGTGAGGCAGTCCGGGCCCACAGGGCCCAAACTGTCCGCACACAGCCCCCGGCGAGGCTTCGCAACGAAGTGGGGGCCGTTTCTGGTGGCAACCCGAAGGGAAAGTGCCTGCTGGGCCGGGATGCTGCGTTGCCCGGCTCGCCCAGGCATCAGCCTGGGCAGCGCCGCGCGCCTTGCCTGCCGGCCCAGCAGGCACTTTCGCGTGGCTTCCCGTAGTGTTAACAGGCCCTAAACCGACAGCACGCCGCGCGGCAAGAAGCCCACTTGCTCGCCCTTGTCGGCATAGCCCAGGGGGTTGGCCACCACGCGGCAGCGGCCCACGGTGTAGTCGTGCGCGCAGTGCAGGTGGCCGTGCAGCCACAGGTCGACCTGCGGCAGCAGGTCGTCCAACGCGTTGCAAAAGCCCGCCGTGCCGGGCGTGGCGCCGTAGCGCGGGTCGGCGCTGCGGGCGCTGGGGGCGAAGTGGGTGACGACCACGGTGCGGCCCTCAAACGGCTGCGCCAGCGCTTCGCGCAGCCAGGCTTGGTCAGCCAAGGCCAGCAGGCGGATGTGCTCGGCCAGCATCAGCTCACCGGCCTCGTCCAAACAGCTGTACTTGCGCAGGTAGAAGTTGGCGGCCTTGAAGGCTTTGGCGCGGCTTTTCAGCTGGCCGGTCATCGGGCCTTTGGCGTCGACGAACAGGTCAAAGTCGGCCCACAGGGTGCAGCCGATGAAGCGCACGCCGTCCAGCACCAGCACCTCGCGGTCCAGCCAGGTCAGGCCCAGGCTTTCGGCCTTGGCGCGCAGGGCGGCGCGGGTGGCCGTGTAGGGCAGGCCGTCGTACTCGTGGTTGCCCGGCACGTACAACACCCGCTGCCAGGGTGCGCCGTGCAGGGGGCTGAAGCGGGTCAGGCCCCAATCGGCTTGCGCGCTGTGCGGGCCGATGCGGCTGCCGGCTTGGTAAGAGCCGACATCGCCGGCCAACACCAAGGTGTCGGCGGCGTGGGGCAGTTGGAAGCTGGGGTCGCGCTCGAGGTGCAGGTCGCTGGCGAGCTGGAGGGTCAGGCCCACGTCAACTCATGCCGTGGCAGGCCTTGTACTTTTTGCCGCTGCCGCAGGGGCAGGGGTCGTTGCGGCCCACCTTAGGCTGCTCGTGGCGCACGGGCTGCACGCGGTAGCGCTCGGGCTCGGTCAGGGCGTCGAGTTCGACCACGGCCAGCACCAGGTCTTCAACAGCGTCGTCCAAGGTTTTGAGCGGGCGCTCGATGTCCAGGGCGTCGTTGACGGCGCGCTCGTCGTCGGTTTCGGCGGGCAGGTGGCGCATCACGCGGTCGATGGCAGCGGCGCTGTCGTCGTCGATGAAGCTGAGCAAGCCGTTGGGCAGGGTGTTCAGCGCGGTCACGAAGCCGCTGGCGAAGGGCACCAGGGGCTTGGAGTAGACGGGCAAGGCGTTGAAGACGTCATCGTCCTTGTCGAAGACCTGGTCGCCGTTCTCGTCGCCTTCGTCGAACTGGATCACGATGGGGTCGAACCACTGGTCTTCGGCCAGCGCACGGCGCAGGGCCACGTGGCGGCGCTCGATCAAGGCGGTCACGCGCTTGAGCCACACGGGGTCCACGCCATCGGGCAGTGGCGATTCATCGGGCATCAGCACGCGCGGCAGGAAGCTGGCGAGGGGCTGCACCTCGGGCTGCACCAACATGCCGCACAGGAAACCGTCCAGCATGGCGGTGTCCATCGGCTCCAGACCTTCGGGCGCGTTGCCGAGCAGGTCGTCGAGTTGGTCGAGTTCTTGGGGGGTCAGATCGAGGGTCATGGCGGCATTGTGGTGGCTGGGGCCTGGGCTGACGAGGGGGCCCGGCCCCCAAAAGCAAACACCCGCCAGCGGCGGGTGTTTGCACGGCGGGGCAGCTGAGCCTCAGGCGGCGTTGATGCGCTCGGCCAGGGCGGCGCGCGCTGCCGGCAGGGCCGCCGGCAGCCGCAGGGCCAGTTGCTGGAACAGCTGGTCGTGCAGGTCCAGCTCGGCCAGCCAATCGGTGCGGTCGATGCGGGTCACGGTATCGAACTGGGTGGCGCTGAAGTCCAGGCCCTGCCAGTTGATTTCCGCGTACTGCGGGCTGATGCCAAAGGCGTTGGCTTGGCCTTGGGCTTTGCCGTCCAGGCGGTCCAACATCCAGGCCAGTACGCGCATGTTGTCGCC
>CAZAIR010000414.1:0-2278 GCA_964485225.1 uncultured Burkholderiaceae bacterium | reverse complement strand
CGGCGAGGCTCCAGGTGGATGTCGCTGGCGCGCTGGTCGAAGGCGTATTGCCACAACCAGTCCACCACCTGCACCACGCCCTGGTCGTTGGCGTCGAGTTGCTTGTTGGTGCTCTTGCCCAACTCCACCAACTGCTCGAAGCTGCTTTGAACCGAAGCGCCCTCGCTGCTCTTGGCGGCTGCCTTGACCGACTTGGCCAGGGTGAAGAACTCAGCGATGTAGCGGGTGATGTCCAGCGGGTTGCACATCACCAGCTTGACGGTTTTGCGCGAGTGGCTTTCGATCTGCGCCACCCAGCCGGTGTCCAGCGGCTCGCAGGTGGCCACGGTCACGTCCATCAGGCCCACGGCCACGGGCAGGCAACGGTTTTTCTCGGCGTAAGCGCCGCTCATCAAGTCGGCCACGCGGCCCACGTCGACTTTGAGCGGGTCGATGCGCAGGTAGGGCAACTTGTAGTGGCCAGCCGCCCACTCGGTGAGCTGCTCGATGTCGAGCGGCTTGCCGTCCGACTGGCGAGTCAGGCCAGCGCGACCCAATCGCACCAGCGGGTGCAGCGCCGTGTCGCCGGCCGCAAAGCGCGCCTCGGTGGCTTGCGCTTGCTCCGCGCTCACCGTGCCGTCTTGCACCAGCGCGCGCAACAGCGCGCGCCACTCCAGGCGCTGCGGATCGGACGGGGCGGGTTTGCGGGGTGGGTTGGCGCTCATGCAGTCGGTGTTGTCATGGCCCGCAGGCCACGCAGCCACCGCTGCGCCTTGAGTCCGAGGGCGCTTTCGATGTTAGTGGCGCGTCGCTGCAGTTCCGCCTTGTCGGGCAGCGCGCTTTCCCTAGTGGCCACCACCACCGTGTTGCCCTCTTTCGTGCTGGCCAGTTGCCACACGGCATCAACGCCGAAGGCCTGCGCGATGCGCTCACAGCTGTCACTGAAGCTGGCGCGGCGGCCGAACAAGTTCACCGACATCGCACCACCCGGTGCCAGCACGGCGTGGCAGGCAGCGTAGAACTCGGCACTGTCATGCACCGGGGCGGCGGCTTCGTGGTCGTACAGGTCCACATGCAGCAGCTGCACCTGGCCTTGGTGAGCCGGAATGCGCAGCCATGCTGCAGCGTCCATCAAGGCCACGGTGAGGCCCACGGCCTCGTGGGGCAGCTCGAACATCTGCCGGCACGCGGCCAGCACGCCGGGGTGGATCTCCACCGCCGTGGTCGGGCGCTGCAGCACCTGGTGGCAGAACTTGGTGAGCGCACCGGCCCCCAGGCCCAGCTGCACACAAGTGCCGCTGCGCCAAGTTTCTGGCGGCTGCCACAGCAGCGGCGCCATCATGCGCTGCACGTACTCCAGCTCCAGGTGCAAAGGTTTGCTGATGCGCATGGAGCCTTGCACCCAAATCGAGTCGAGGTGCAAGTGCCGCACACCGGCGTACTCGGACACGGTCACATCGGGCAGGTCGAGCGGCGTGGTTTTGGGGGGTGCGGTCTTGGGCATGGCGGCGGATTGTCTACAGGCCGTTTTCAGGCGCCCACCACCCACGGCTGCAGCGCTCTCAGCCAAGCGTCGCGCTTGGCCGCCACGTTCAGGCTGGCATGTGCGGGGCTGCTGGAAGGCAGGGCCACGAGCGGCCAAGCCGGCAACAGCCGGCGTGCTTGCCGCAGCGCCTCGGCACCGTTGCAAGCGATCGCCTCCAAGGCCGGCATGCGGTCCACCAGCGCGGGCAAGTCGGCCGGCTGCGCCTGGCGGATGGCGGCGTCCAAGCTGCCCTCGCGCTCGCACGCCGTCACGGCATCCCACAAGGCCACGCGGGCCGCCAGCAAGGCCTGCAGGCGGTCGGCGTAGGGGCGCTGCGGCAAATCGGCCTGTCCAATCACGGCGGCCATCAGCGGCCAAAAGGCGTTGCGGGGATGCGCGTAGTACTGCTGCGCCGCCAAGCTGGCAGCGCCGGGGAAGCTGCCCACGATCAGCAACTGTGCATCCGGCCGCCACACCGGGGCCAGGCCGCTCAGCATGCGAGCTTGGGCAAGGCGCGGCGGGCGTTGGCCGAGGTCACTGCGGCGGTGTGCGGCAGCGTCCAGCCGCGCAGCGCGGCCAGGGTTTCGGCAATGCGCGGCAACTCGGCCGGCTCGTTGCGGGCACTGGGCTGGCCGGCGGCACGGGCGGCTGCCGTTTGGTACAGCCAATGCGGCGGGATGTCCGGCGCGTCGGTCTCCAGCACCAGGGCGGTTTCGGGCAGCTCGGCGGCCAAGCGGCGTAGGTTCAGCGCCCGCTCGAACGTCAAGGCACCGC
>CAZAIR010000413.1:0-2281 GCA_964485225.1 uncultured Burkholderiaceae bacterium | reverse complement strand
AAGCGGCCTGCCGCGCGCGGCCATCGCCGAGCTGGCCGAGGAGCTGGCGCGCGCGAAGGCCACGCTCATCACCTGGTGCATGGGCCTGACGCACCACGAGCACGCGGTGGCCACCATCCAGATGCTGGTGAACCTGCAGCTGCTGCGCGGCCAGATCGGCCGGCCCGGCACCGGCGTGGTGCCCGTGCGCGGCCACAGCAACGTGCAGGGCGACCGCACCATGGGCTGCACCACCAGCGTGAGCGAGCGCTGGCTGGCCAACCAGGAAGACGCCTTTCCCGGCTTGCGCCTGACCCGTGCCGTGGGGCTGGACGCCACGGCCACCGCGCAGGGCCTGGTGGATGGCAGCGTGCACGGCCTGCTCTCCTTGGGCGGCAACTTCGGCGTGGCCGGGGCCGACGCCCCGCGCGTGCTGCAGGGCCTGTCCGGCACCGCCTTCACCCTGCACATCGCCACCAAGCCCAACCGCACCCACCTGCACCCCGGCCGCACGGGGCTGCTGCTGCCGTCCTTAAGCCGCACCGACGTCGACCCCGCCGGCCCCATCAGCGTGGAAGACAGCATGAGCCTGGTGCACGCCTCGCGCGGCATCCAAGCGCCCTTGAGCCCGCTGATGCGAGCTGAGCCCGCCATCGTGGCCGGCCTGGGCGCGGCGCTGCTGGGCGAGGCCGCCGTGCGCTGGCACTGGCTGGCCGAGGACCACGCGCGCATCCGCGACGCCATCGAGCGCTGCCAGCGTGGCGTGTTCGACGGCTTCGACGGCTACAACGCCAAGCTGCAGCAGCCCGGCGGCTTCTGGCTGCCCAACGCCGCCGCGCGGCGCGAGTGGCGCACCGCCAGCGGCAAGGCGCAACTGGTGTCCCAGGCCCTGCCCGCTCAAGGCGCCGTGGCCCGCGCCAGCGCGCAGCTGCCGCAGGGCGAACGCGCCCAGGTGCTGACGCTGATGACCGTGCGCAGCCACGACCAGTTCAACACCACCGTGTACGGGCAGGACGACCGCTACCGCAACGTGTTCGGCACGCGCACCGTCGTCTTCGTCAACGAGGACGACGGCCGGCGCTTGGGCCTGAGCGAAGGCCAGCGCGTGGACGTCGAAGGCCTGCCCATTGACGACGGCCAGACCCGCTGGCTGCGCGGCTTCGAGGTGCGCTGGCTGGCCATCGCCCCCGGCTGCGCGGCGGCCTACTTCCCCGAGGCCACGCCCTTGGTGCCCTTGGGGCTGGTGGCCCGAGGCGCGCGCACGCCGGCGGCCAAGGCCCTGCCCATCCGCCTGCACCCTGCTGCATGACGACGCCACCCGCCTGGGCGCTGCCGCCGGTTGAGGCCCTGGCCAGCGGCCACAGCCCGGCGAACGTGCGCCGCAGCGACGGCAGCCAGGGCACCGAGAGCCTGCTGGAAGAGGCGCCCATCACCCTCGTGTTCAACGCCCTGCACGCCCAGGTGCTGATGGCCACGCCGCTGCAGGCTGAAGACCTGGCGCTGGGTTTTTGCCTCACCGAGGGTTTGATCGGCCACCCCAATGAGCTGGCCGCCCCGCTGCAGGCGGTGCCCGCTGGCGCGGGCCTGAGCGTGTTGGTCAACCTGCCCGCCGCGCGGCTGGAGGCCCTGGCCCAGCGCCTGCGCGCCAGCGCTGCGGCCGGCGGCTGCGGCCTGTGCGGCCTGCCCAACCAAAGCGCCGCGCTCAGCCTGCCGCCCCCGCACAGCGCTGCACCGGTGCGGGTGAGCGACGCTGCCATCCTGCGTGCCATGGCCGCCCTGCGCGCTGCACAAAGCCTGCATGCCGCCACCGGCGCGGCGCACGCCGCTGCGCTGGCCGCCCCCGACGGCACGCTGCTGGCCCTGCGCGAAGACGCCAGCCGCCACTGCGCGCTCGACAAGCTGGTGGGCCACTGCGCCCAGGCCGGCCTCAGCCCTGCCGACGGCTTCCTGCTCGTCAGCAGCCGCGCCAGCTTCGAGATGGTGCAAAAGGCCGCCCGCGCGGGCTTCGGGCTGCTGGCTGCGGTGTCGGCCCCCACCGCCCTGGCCCTGCGCGCGGCGCAGGCCTGTGGTGTCCACGTGGTGGGTTTTGTGCGCGAGGGGCGCCTCACGCACTACGGTTGAAGGGCTGTTGAGCATCAGGGCATGTCACAAGCCCTGCCCCCTCATCCATCTGTGCCAATGCCCCGGTTGGCGCTCGTTTTGAAGTCGCCGCAACCTCAATGCAAAGAAAGCACGCTATGGCGACGCAAACCGGTACGGTGAAATGGTTCAACGATGGCAAGGGATTCGGCTTCATCACCCC
>CAZAIR010000412.1:0-2286 GCA_964485225.1 uncultured Burkholderiaceae bacterium | reverse complement strand
CAGGCCGTCACGGATGTTGCTGAGCGCGCGGCCGTTGGTGTTGGTCAGCGTGTTGTCCAGCGGCCAGCCGGCGTCATAGAAGGCGGCCTTGCGCGGGTCCAGCCCGGCGATCTCTTGGATCTGCCCATTCACGAAGCGCACCGGGGTGGGCATGAAGGTGGGCGTCTTGTCGTCCAGGTGCTTGAAGCTGAAGCGAACGTGGCTCTTGTTGTCCAGCTCAAAGGTGACGTTGCCGCGGATTTGCCCGCCGTTCTCGGTGCCATCAGCACCCGGGCGACCGCCGTCACCGGTGCGGTGGAAGCCGCCGATGAAGAAGCGGGTTTTGGGCCCGAGGCGGCCGCCGTAGCCCAGGTCAACGCGGGTCTGGTTGAAGTCCAGGCCCTTGGTGATGGCGATGTCGCCGCCCTGCTCTTCACCGGTGCGGCTGATGAAGTTGATGATGCCGCCGGGTGCGCCGGTGGCCAGCGTGGAGGCCGAGCCGCCGCGCACCACTTCCAGGCGGTTGAAGGCGGCATCGGTGCGCAGCCAGGTGTCGGGCGTGGCGAAAGCGATGTCACCGAACTGCAGCACCGGCAGGCCGTCTTCCTGGAACTGGATGTAGCGCGCGCCACCGGCCGAGATGGGGATGCCGCGCACGCCCACGTTGGCGTTGCTTTGGCCGCCGCTGGACTCGGCGCGGATGCCGGGCACGGAGCGCAGGATGTCGGCCGAGCTGGTGGACGTGAGCGCTGCCACACCCTCGGTGCTGATGGTGGAGATGGCCACGCTCGAGCGCATCTTGCTGCGGGCCGACGAGGCCCCCGTCACCACCACCGCGTCCAGTTTCAGGCCGTCTTGGGCATCGGCTGCGGCCTGGGTGTCGGCCGGGGCCGTGGCGGGCGCAGTTTGCGCGAAGGCGGGCACGGCAAAGGCCATGGCGCAGGCCAGTGCCAGGGGCGTGAGCGGGGCTGGATGCTTGCGGGTGTTCGGGCTCATTCGGTGTCTCCTCGGACGGTCGGGGCAGTGTGGGCGGTGAAGGCGGGCGGGCGGTGCTTTGGAAAAGTCTCTCTCAGCCGCGCGGACGGTGGCCACTGAACCCCCACCAGCGACGCGGATCGGTCGGTCGGGTGGGACTCAGAGGTCGGCGGGGTAGGGGCCATCCAGCACGCCATCGCAGTCTGATGGCGCCATTCTGTGCTTTTGCAATCGATTGCATACAGGTAAAAACACCAATAAGGTGCAAACCCTGCCATCGGCAGGCCTCGGAACGCCCAAAGGCGGGGCCCCCTGCACCAGCACGGCACGCAAAGGAATTGATCAGTCGCTGCCCGTACTGCGCCGCGGCACGAGGTGCACGCTCAAGGTCTGCGCGCGGCCAGGCTCACCGTCCAGCAAGGCCAGCAGGCTGTCCACCAGCATCGTGCCGGCCTGCGGCACTGGCTGGTGCACCGTGCTCAAAGCGGGGTTGCTGAGTGCCGCCAGCGGCATGTCGTCATAGCCGGTCACAGCAACGTCTTGCGGCACACGCAAGCCGCGGGCGCGCAGCACCTGGATGGCGGTCAGTGCCAACACATCCGAGCAGGCCTGCACCGCGTCAAAACGCTGGCCACTTTCAAGCAGGGCCTGTAAAGCGGCTGCGGCTTTCACGCTGTCAAAGGGCACGTGCAGCTCCAATTCGGGCACCGGCGCCAAGCCCGCTGCAGCCAAGGCTGCACGGTGGCCCAGCCAGCGTTGGTGCACCTCGGGCAGCGCAGGGTCGCCAATGAAGGCAATGCGCCGCCGCCCCAAGCCCAGCAGGTGCTCGGCCGCCAAACGGCCGCCACCGAAGTTATCGCCGCCCACGCTGACGTAGCGCTGGTCCGGCAGCGCCGCACCCCACACCACCATGGGCAAGCCCGCCGCCGCCATGGCGTTGAGCCGCTCGTGGTGGTGCCACTGCCCAATCAAGATCACCCCCAGCGCACGGCCCCCGTTCACGTAGCTGGCCACGCTCTCCAGCTCCTCCGCGTCCACCCGCGCCAACAGCATCTCGTACCCGCGCTCGGTCAATGCATCCGCCAAAGCGCCAATGATGGCCAGGAAGAATGGATCGCTCAGATGCTGGTGGCTGTGCGCCTCGTAGGGCACCACCACCGCAATGGTTTGGTTGCGCTGCAAACGCAAGTTCTGCGCACCTTGGTTGATCGCGTACCGGTGCTCTCGCGCCAGCGCCTGGATGCGCTCGCGGGTCTCTGCGTTCACCAAGCTGCTGCCCGCCAGCGCTCGGCTCACAGTGGCTTTGCTGACCCCGGCCATGCGTGCCAAATC
>CAZAIR010000411.1:0-2296 GCA_964485225.1 uncultured Burkholderiaceae bacterium | reverse complement strand
GCCACCACACTGCACACCCCAATGTCGCCTAGCCGGTGCTGCTTGAAGCGCTCCAGCACCGCCGCTGGCTTGGCGTTGATGAGATAGATGCAGATGTTGGTGTCGAGCAAGATCACGGCAGGAGGGCCTCCCGCGCTTGCTCTTCTGGCTGCTGGCGGTTGATTTCAAAGCCCGGCTCGAAGGCAGCCAAGCCGGCGGCCATCGTTTCCCAGGGGTTGTCGACGGGCAGCAGCAACACGCCATTGCCGAAGTGCTTGACGGCGACCTCCGTGCCGGCAAATCGGTAAGCCTTGGGCAAACGAACGGCTTGGCTGCGGCCCGATTGAAAGAGGCGAGCGGTGTCCATGCGGTTCTCCTTGGGTGGTAGATACCGATGGTAGCCACCACCAGACAGGTTGTCGACCAGGGAGTGGCTGGAGACTCACGCCTCGCGCCTCGCGCTCACCGCCTGCATGAAGCGCTCCGGCTCGTCCAGGCCCAACAGCACTTCGCCCATCTCGCGCTCGCCCCAGGGCAGCTGCAAGGTGGTGCCGGGCCGCAAACGCAGGCGCACGTTGGCGCGGCCCATGCCCTGCAGGCGCAGGCGCAAGGGGGCGCGCCGCAGCGTCTCGTTCGCGTCCACAAGCTCCACGCTGTGCACCGCGTGCAAGGGCAGTGTGGTGTCGATCAACAGGCCGTAGCGCAGGTGCAGGCTGCATCCGTCCAAGCTGACCGGCCGCCAGTGCGTGGCGCGGTACTCGGCCCACAGGTACAGCCAGCCGTAGGCACTCAGCGCGGTCACCACCCAGGCCACGGTGGGGCCGAAGGCCAGGTGCAGCAGCACGTGCGCGATGGGCAGCTCCGCCCCCATCACGATGACGAAGCCGAGTTGGTTGCTGGCATTGCCGTTCTGCTGGTGCCCGCTGAAATGCTGTTCGCCCGCGAAGGGCGCGGCGGCCGGCCGGCGCATCAGCGCATAGACCCACAGGCGGGATTCCAGCTGCATCAGCCGGCCAGCCACCCCGTCACCGAACACCCGCTGCACGCCCTGCGCGGCCACGGCCTCGGCATTGCCCTCGGCGCGCGCGTGCCACACCTGGCGCAGCACACCGCTCAACAGCCACAGCTCGGCCACCAGCACCACCCCCAGCAGCAGCCAGCGCACGTCACCGAGCGCCGCCCACAGCGGATCGCCCTCGGGCGCCAGCCAGCGCCCCAACAGGAAGCCCGCGCCAGCCAGCCCCAAGGCCGCGGGCCAGCGGCGGCGCCAGTCGCGCGGCTTCAGCAGCAGCCAGGCCACCGGCAGCACCAGCAGCAGGTCGACGGCCATCGTCCAAGTGGGCAGTGGCCCACCGGGCACCGGCCAAGGGCCTTTCATCGCCGCGGTGTACGCGGCCACGATCAAGGCAGCGAACGCGGCAAAGGTCAGCGTGCGAAGGTCGGGCTTGAGGCTGTTGGGCATCGGGGTCAACTCCTGGCAGCGGCGGGAGGTACACGGGCGGGGACCATTGAACACGGGCTCGGTGCGCGGGCTAAAAGGCACCCCGCACGTCACCAGGAATGGCCGCGTACAGCCAATAGTTAGTCGGCACCCCGCGCACAAGCCGAAGGTTCCGAACCAGGCCTTCGCGCTGGAAGCCACAGCGTTCCAACACCCGCTGCGAGCGCACGTTGGGCAGAACGGTCGTGGCCTGGATCCGGTGCCAACCCTTGACCTCGAAGCCCCACACCGTGGCAGCCCGACAGGCCGCCTTGGCGATGCCTTGGCCCCAATGGCTGGGCGCTACGTCGTAGGTGATCTCAGCGGTGCCGAAGGCCGCCGAAATGCTGTGAAAGCCCACGGTGCCCACCACCGAGGCACTGCCCGGATGGAGCAGCACGAAGCGGATGGGCGCATTCGGCTCGCCGGTGAGCGTGCGCTGGATATCGGCCTTGACGTCGTCCACGCTGGATGCCGTGGAGCTGGTGTGCGCCTTGACCTCTGCCAAGCACGCGTAGCCCGCCCACGATGTGGCGTCTTCAAGCTGGACGGGGCGAGCGTCGAACCCTGGAACAAGCGGTGATTGCATGGGCATGGGGTGTCACGCGGTCCGGCAAGGGAAAGGGGCAGCCCCAGTCGGAAACGGAGCACGCACCCGATTGTCCCGAGCTGGGGTCGGGGCAGGCGGGCGCCTTCGACACCACGCAGCGGTTCAAGCCACCCGACCACCCCGCCGGTTCACCCAAGCCACCAAAGCCAGCATCACCGGCACCTCCACCAGAACCCCCACCACCGTGGCCAGGGCCGCGCCGGAGTTGAGGCCGAACAGCGAAATCG
>CAZAIR010000410.1:0-2308 GCA_964485225.1 uncultured Burkholderiaceae bacterium | reverse complement strand
CGAGGCCTACTCCACGTTGAACATGGGCGCGGGTTTCGCCCTGTTCGTGCCGCCCGAGGAAGCGGCCGAGGTGGTGCGCATTGCGCAGGCTTGCGGCATCGCCGCTTGGCACGCCGGCGAGGTCGAAGCGGGCCCCAAGCGCCTGTTCATCGAGCCACTGGGCATCGAGTTTTCCGACGCCGATTTGCAACTGCGCTGAAGGCCACGGCCGGGGGCGCGCAGGGCCCCCGGTACACTGCGCCCCGACGGCCCCCCTCGCATGGGAGCGCGCCCAACCGGGTCAGGTGGGGAACCAAGCAGCCCTTAGCGTTGCAACCAGTGCCGAGGTCAGGGTCGTCAACCTCTTTTCGCAGCCGGTGAACGGCCGCGCAGTCGCTCAGGTCCCCTGGCGGAATGCCATCACGGCTTGGTTGCGCAAGGTGCGCAGCAGCGACAACTCTTTCTCACTCAGTTGGATGCTGTTAGGTGCTGCGCTGTCGGCATAGATCAAGCCCAGCGGCGCGTTCTTCACAGTGAGCGGCAGCAACAAAAAGCTGCCCGACATGAGCTCGGATTGGCGCCACCACGCGGGCAATCGCTGGGCGATATTGGGCTGCGTGGTGTCGCTGATGAGGGTGTCCACGCCCTTGGCGCATATGGCCGCGAACAGGTCGGGCGACGCGCCTGCCTTCAAAGCCACCCGCAGTGCAGGCACGGCTTGGGCGGTGTTCTCGCCCACACCGAAGCGGCCTACCAATGTGTCCGTCTTGGCATCGCGCAGGGCAAAGACAACGCGTCGCACACCCAGCGAACGGTAAATGGTCTCCAAGATCATGCGCAGCAAGGCGCCCAGGTCTTGGTTGTCGACCATCGCGTCGGTGATGTCCTGGATGCCCGCTGAAAGCTGCTGCAGGGCCTGCGCCCGTCTCGCTTCGGCCGTGACGGCCAGCGGCTCGGGCGGCCCATTGGGCGGCAACACAGTGACGTTGGGCACGGTTTCGGGGCCGGCGGCCTCGTCGGCCTCGACGGTGTCAGCCCCGGGCATGAAGCGATGGGCCGGTGACTGTTGCTCGAGACGGATCTCCATCGCCTCGGCCAGGTGCGCGAGACGCTTGCGCGCTTCGGTGCAAGCGGCCTCAAAGGCCGACGCGGGGAGCTTCAAGGCTTTGGCGTTGCTCTCGGCCAAGGCCCGCAAAGGCGCAGCGAGTTTTTCGGGCTCGGTGACCAGCATCAGTTCGGCGGTGTCGTTGGCAGCCCGCGCCAGCCATCGTTGGTACTCCAACGGCACATCCACCAAGCGCTGCGGCGGCTCGCCGGCTGGACGGCGCATCACGGTGGTGAGGCTTTCCGGCAAGCCCCAGCGCTTGGCGATGCCCACGCCCAACTCTTCGTAACTCAGACCCAGCACCCGCGTACTGGCCGTGGCCTCGGTGATCCCCGCTTTGCCGCCACCACCCTCGCGCACCAGGCGGCGCACCTGCTGCGCCTCTTCGTGAAAGTAAAACGCCGTGAGCAAGCGGCCCAGGTTCTGGAACAAGGCTGCAAGGAACATTTCCTCGCCCACGCGCGGGCTAGGGCTGAGTTCTTTGGCAAGTGAACCGGCCATCAGCCCACGCATGAACTCGGTTCGCAGTTGGGCCGCCTGACCGCGGTCTTGCATGCGCTCCAACAGCATCAGGCTCAGCGCCAGGTTGCGCACCCCAGCAAAGCCAATGAGGGCCACCGCGCGGCTGATGGTGTTGATGCTGCCGCCGCCGGCGTGGCGGAATTGCGCGGTGTTGACCAAGCGCAGCAGCTTGTTGGTCAGGGCCACGTCCTTCAAGATCTCGTTGGACAGCCCCTCCACGCTCTCGGTCTCGCTGCCGGTCAGGCGCTGCACGCGCTCGATCGAAGCCGACAGCGCTGGGAAGTCGGCCTTGGAGCGCATGCGGCGCAGCAAGAACTCCAGCGCCGCCGATTGCGCTTCGCCACCGGCGGTCGACTCGGGTTCAGGGCCCTGCAGCCACTTGGCCAGCGCGTCACGGAAGCCCGCAGCGTTCTCCCATCGCTGCGCCGGGTCGCGGCTCAGGCCGCGGTCGATCAGGGCGCGCAGGGCGTCGTCCACGTCGGCGCTGGGCATGTCGGGCAGGCGCAGGTCGGTGGTGGTGACGCGGCGCAGGCACTCCATGGGGTCGGCATGGTGATTCATGCGCTGGCCGCTGAGCAACTCGGCCAGCATCACCGCAGCGGCGAACACGTCCATGCGCGGCTGCGGGTGCTCACCGCGCGCAGCTTCGGGGCTGATGTAGCTGGGCGTGCCCACGATGCGCGCCGCTGAGCTGGCGCTGAC
>CAZAIR010000409.1:0-2311 GCA_964485225.1 uncultured Burkholderiaceae bacterium | reverse complement strand
TGTGGATGTTGGTGAAGACCTTGAACTCGGGCGCGCAGCGGATGTCGTAGCCGTAACTGCTGGTGCCGTAGCTGACGATGCGCCGGCCATTGGCCTCGCGCACCTGGCCCGGCTCGAACGGCTCAATCAGCCCGTGCTCTTGGGCCATGCGGCGGATCCACTTGTCGCTCTTGATCGTCATGGTCTGACTCCGGAAATGGGGGCGGATTTTGGCTTGCCCGTGGGCAGGCGGGGGCGGTTGCGGCAAGGAGGGCAGCTCATGAAGCCGGATCCTCCATCGGACCGGCCTCGGTTTTGGGCCCGGCCACGCGCCGGCGCGCCATCAACGTGATGAGGGTGGGCACCACGAACAGCGTGAGCAAGGTGCCCAGGCTCATGCCGCCCACGATGACCCAGCCGATGGGCTGGCGGCTCTCAGCGCCCGCCCCGCTGGCCAGGGCCAGGGGCACGGCGCCCAGCACCATGGCGCCGGTGGTCATCAAGATGGGGCGCAGGCGCTGCACGCTGGCGGCCACCACGGCCTCGGTCAGCGCGGCACCCTCACGGCGCAGCTGGTTGCTGAACTCGACGATCAAGATGCCGTGCTTGGTGATCAAGCCCACCAGCGTGATCAGCCCGATCTGCGAGAAAGTGTTCAGCGTGCCGCCGCTGAGCTTCAAGGCCAGCAGCGCGCCCACCATCGACAAAGGCACCGCCATCAAGATGATGAAGGGGTCGATGAAGCTCTCGAACTGCGCGGCCAGCACCAAGAAGATGAACAGCAGCGCCAGCAAGAACACGGTGTTGAGCGCGCCGCTGCTGGCCTTGAACTCGCGGCTTTGGCCGGTCAGCTCGGCGGCGTAGCCGGGCGGCAGCACCTGCTTGGCAATGCGGTCCATCTCGGCCAGAGCCTGGCCCATGGCGAAGTCGGGCGCCAGGTTCGAGGTGAGCGTAACGGCGCGGCGCTGATTGAAGTGGTTGAGCTCGCGCGGGCTCACTGTTTCTTTCACCCGCACCAAGCTGGCCAGCGGCACCATGGCGTCGCCACGGCCGCGCACGAACAGGTTGTCGATCTGCTCGGGCGTGCTGCGGCTGCCGGGGTCGAGTTGCACCACCACGTCGTACTGCTCGGCGTCGCGCTTGTAGCGGGTCACGTTGCGGCTGCCCAGCAGCGTTTCCACCGCGCGGGCCACTTGGTCGACTGGCACGCCGGCGTCCTGCGCGCGCTCGCGGTCAACCTCCAACTCCAGCTCGGGCTTGTTCAGGCGCAGGTCGCTGTCGGGCTGCACAAAGCCAGGGTTCTTGGCCATCTCGGCCATGAAGGCTTGCGTCACCTTGGCCAGGTTGGCGTAGCTGTCGTTGGCCACGATGACGTAGCTCAGCGGCCGCTCGCGAAAGCCCTGCCCCAGGCTGGGCGGGGTGATCGGGAAGGCGGTCACGCCGGGCAGCTGCGCCAGCTGCGGCTGCAGGGCCTGCGCCACAGCGGTGGCGCTGCGCTGGCGGTCCTCCCAGTTCTCCAGCCGCAGCAGCACCGCGCCGCTGCTGACCTGGCCGTTGCCGCCAATGAAGGCGAAAGCGCGTGCCACTTCGGGGAAGTCATTGCCCAAGCGCGCGGCGGCGTCCAGGTACTTAGCGGTGTAGGCCAGCGTGGCGCCATCGGGGCTGTTGATGGGCACGAAGATGATGCCGCGGTCTTCCACCGGCGCCAGCTCGCTCTTGGCCGTCGTCCACAGCGCGTAGCTGCCAGCGCCGCTGGCCAGCATCACCAGCACCACCACCCATCGGTGGCCGAGTGAGAACACCAGCGCGCGGCGGTATGCGCCGTCGATGGCGTGCAGGCCGCGCTCGATGAAACGCTCGAACCGGCCCGGCGCGTGCGCCTTGAGCAGCACGCTGCTCATCATGGGCGTGAGCGTGAGCGCCACGAAGCCCGACACGATCACCGCACCGGCCAGCGTCAGGGCGAACTCGGCGAACAAGCGCCCGGTGCGGCCGGGCGTGAAGGCCAGCGGCGCGAACACCGCCGCCAGCGTCAGCGTCATGGCGATGACGGCAAAGCCAATCTCCTTGCTGCCTTTGATGGCGGCTTGGAACGGCGTCAGGCCCTTCTCGATGTAGCGGTAGACGTTTTCCAGCACCACGATCGCGTCGTCCACCACCAAGCCGATGGCCAGCACCAGCGCCAACAGGGTCAGCGTGTTGATCGTGAAGCCCGCCAGCGCCATCAGCGCGAAGCTGCCGATCAGGCTCACGGGAATCGTCACCAGCGGGATGATGGAGGCGCGCAGCGTGCGCAGGAACACGAACACCACCAGCGCCACCAGCACCACCG
>CAZAIR010000408.1:0-2314 GCA_964485225.1 uncultured Burkholderiaceae bacterium | reverse complement strand
CTGCACGCGGGCCAGGTAGGCCTGCTTGATCAGGGCTTCCCAGGCGATCGTTTGCTCGCCCACCACCACCTGGCCGCCCTCAAAGCGCACGGCGTCGGCCTCGCCCCCGAGCTTCTTCGCGGCAAAGGCCGCGAGGCGCTGGCGCACGGTGCGCGCGGCGGCCTGCGCCGCCTTGCCGTTCAGGTCGGCCCCGGTGCTGGCCGCGGTGGCGCTGGTGTTGGCGATCTTGTCGGTGTCGGCGGCGCTGCAGCGCACATGGGCCAGGGGCAGGCCCAGCTCGTGCGCCACCACCTGGGCCACCTTGGTGTTCAGGCCTTGGCCCATCTCGGTGCCGCCGTGGTTCACCAGCACCGAGCCGTCGGTGTAGACGTGCACCAGCGCGCCGGCCTGGTTCAGGTGCACGACGTTGAAGCTGATGCCGAACTTCACCGGCGTCAGCGCCAGGCCCTTCTTCAGCACCGGGCTGTTGGCGTTGAAGGCCTGCACTTCGGCGCGGCGCGCGGCGTAATCGCTGGTGCGGGCCAGCTCGTCGATCAGGTCCGGCAGGCAGAAGTCTTCGACCGGTTGGCCGTAGGGCGTGGTTTGGGGTGGGGTTTGGCCTTCGACGTAGAGGTTGGCGCGGCGAACGGCCAGGGGGTCGGCGCCCAAGCGTCGGGCGATGGCGTCCAGCAGCAGCTCCACGCCCAGCGCGCCCTGCGGGCCGCCGAAGCCGCGGAAGGCCGTGTTGCTCTGCGTGTTGGTCTTGGCCGCGAAGCCGCGCAAGCGCACGTGGGGCAGCCAGTAGGCGTTGTCGAAGTGGCAGAGCGCGCGGGTCAGCACCGGGCCCGACAAATCGGCCGAGTGGCCGGCGTTGCTGATCAGCGTGGCGGCCACGCCCAGCACGCGGCCGGCGTCGTCGAAGCCGGCGTCGATCTCGACCACGAAGCCGTGCCGGCGGCCGGTGACGAGGAAGTCGTCGTCGCGGTCCAGGCGCAGCTTGACGGGCGCGCGGTTGCGCTGCGCCGCCACCGCCGCCACGCAGGCGAACAGGGCCGACTGCGACTCCTTGCCGCCAAAGCCGCCGCCCATGCGCCGGCACACCACGCGGATGGCGTGCGCCGGCGCGTGCAGCGCGTGCGCCACCAGGTGCTGCATCTCGCTGGGGTGCTGGGTGGAGCAGTAGACCGTCAGGCCCTCGTTCTCCTCGGGGCAGGCGTAGCTGATCTGCCCCTCCAGGTAGAACTGCTCTTGGCCGCCGAGTTCGAAGTCGAGGTGGATCCGGTGCGGCGCCTCGCGCAGCGCGGCATCGGCGTCGCCCCGGGCCAGCACCATGGGCGGGATGACGTACTGCCCGGCGGCGTGCGCCTCGCGCGCCGTCAGCAGCGCGGGCTGGGGCGTGGCTTCGATGACCTGCGGCGCCAGGGCCGCCGCACGGCGCGCGGCCTCGCGCGTGGTGGCCACCACGGCGAACACGGGCTGGCCGCGGAAGCGCAGCGTGCCGTCGGCCAGGATGGGGTCGTCTTGGATCAGCGGCCCGCAGTCGTTGGCGCCGGGCAGGTCGGCGGCGGCGAACACATCGACCACGCCGGGCAGGGCGCGCACGCGGTCCAGGTGCAGCGCGGTGATGGTGCCGTGCGCCAGGGGCGACAGGCCGAGCGCGGCGTGCAGGGTGCCGGCGCGCTCGGGGATGTCGTCGGTGTAGGGCGCGGCGCCCGCCACGTGCAGGTGGGCGGCTTCGTGCGGCATCGAGGTGCCAACGAAGGGGGTAGGGGGCAACTGCGTCATCGCGCGGCCCACACGCTCAGGGCCTCGGGCGCCAAGGGCGCGTCGGCACGGGTTTCCAGCCAGAGGCGGCGCAGCAGGTTCTGCGCCACCTGCAGGCGGTAGTCGGCGCTGGCGCGCAGGTCGCTCATGGGGCGGAAGTCCTGCGCCAGCGCGGCTTGCGCGGCTTGCAAGCGGGCCTCGTTCCAAGGCTGGCCGCGCAGCGCGGCCTCGGCCTGCGCGCTGCGGGCCACGGTGGCGGCCATGCCACCCCAGGCCAGGCGCAGGTCGGTCACCACGCCGTGTTCCAGGCGCAGCGCGAAGGCGCCGCACAGGGCGGAGATGTCGCTGTCGAAGCGCTTGCTGACCTTGAAGGCGCGCAGCGTCCAGCCCTCGTTCCACGGCACCTCGATGGCGGTGAGCAGCTCGCCCGGGCGGCGCTCGTTCTTCATGTAGCCCGTGTAGAACGCGTCCAGCGGCAGCTGGCGCGCGGCCGCGCCGTGGCGCAGTTCCACGCGCGCGCCCAGGGCCATCAGCACGGGCGCCGAGTCGCCGATGGGCGAGCCGTTGGCCA
>CAZAIR010000407.1:0-2317 GCA_964485225.1 uncultured Burkholderiaceae bacterium | reverse complement strand
GGGGGGAGGCGGTGCGGGAATCGGGGGAGGATGGGGTGGATCGGTGGCGGGTGGGGTGAGGGGCGGCGATGGTCGGACGCAAGAACCCGGCACGTGAAGGGGTTCAGCGTGTCAACTCGTCGGCCAGCATCTCCGCCTGCCGCAGCACGGTCTCCGTCGCCAGCAGCTGCATGTCCGGCGGGTAGCCGTACTGGCGCAAGGTGCGCTTGACCATCACCTTCAGCTTCGCGCGCACGTTCTCCTTGATCGTCCAGTCGATGCTGGCGTTTTCGCGCACGCGCTGGGTCAGCACCACGGCCAGCTCGCGCAGTTGATCCTTCTGCATCAGCTCGCGCGCGCTGTCGTTGTGGGCCACCGCGGTGTAGAAGGCGTACTCGAAGGGGCTCAGGCCGAGCTGCGCCGCCTCGCTGTCGGCCGCCACGATCTCCTTGCTGAGCTTGATCAGCTCGTCCATTACCTCGGCGGCCGTCAGGATCTTGTTCTGGTACTTCCGGATGGCGGCGTCCAGCATGTCCATCAGCGAGCGGCTTTGCACCAGGTTGCGCCGGGCGCGCACCTTCAGTTCGTCGGCCAGCAGCTTCTTCAGCACCTCCAGCGCCACGTTCTTGTGCTCGTAGCCCTTCAGCTCGGCCAGGAAGTCGTCGGAGAGGATGGAGATGTCCGGCTTCTTGATGCCGGCCGCGTCGAAGACGTCGATCACCTGCTCGGAGACCAGCGCCCGGTCGATCACCTGCCGGATGGTAGTCTCGATGTCCTCGCTGCCGCGCCCGTTTGCCGGGCTGTCGAACTTCACCAGCCGTGCCTTCACTGCCTGGAAGAAACCCACTTCGTCCCGCACGCCCATCGCCTGCTCGTGCGGCACCGCGATGGCGAAGGCTTGCGACAGCGCGCTCACCTCGTCGATGTAGCGCTTGCGCCCGTTGTCCAGGCCCAGGATGTGCTCTTCCGCCTGCAGGATGAGGGACAGCTTCTCGCCGGTGTCGGCCTCGAAGAAGCGTTCGTAGGCGAAGCCGTGGTACAGGGCCGACACCACCTCCACCTTCTCCAGCAGCAAGGCCACCGCCTGCTCCTGCGCCAGCGCCGGGTCGCCCTTGCCGCCGGCGTCGGCGTAGAACGACAGCGCGGCCTTGAGGTCGGTCGCGATGCCCAGGTAGTCCACCACCAGGCCGCCCGGCTTGTCCTTGTGCACGCGGTTCACGCGTGCAATGGCCTGCATCAGGTTGTGGCCCTGCATCGGCTTGTCGATGTAGAGCGTGTGCAGGCCTGGCGCGTCGAAGCCCGTGAGCCACATGTCGCGCACGATCACCAGCTTCAGCGCATCGGTGTCGTCCTTCATGCGATCGGCCAGCAGCTTGCGCTGCTCCTTCGTGGTGTGGTGGGCGGCCAGCTTCGGGCCGTCGGCCGACGAGGCCGTCATCACCACCTTCATCGCCCCCTTGCGCAGGTCGGGGTCATGCCAGTCGGGCCGCAGGGTCTTGATTTCCTCGTAGAGGTCGGCCGCGATGCGGCGCGACATGCTCACCACCATGGCCTTGCCGGCGAACACGTCCTGCCGCGCCTCGAAGTGGGCCACGATGTCGCGCGCAATGTTCTTCACCCGCGCCTCGCTGCCGATCAGCGCTTCCATCCGGGTCCACTTGGCCTTGGCCTTCTGCGTCTCGGTCAGCTCGTCCTGTTCCAGCGCTTCGTCCAGGTCGGCGATGAGCTGGCGGCCCTCGTCGCTGAGGCTCACCTTGGCCAGGCGGCTTTCGTAGAAGATGCGCACCGTGGCGCCGTCTTCCACCGCCTGCGCGATGTCGTAGATGTCCACGTAGTTGCCGAACACCGCGGGCGTGTTGACATCGCTCTTCTCGATGGGCGTGCCCGTGAAGCCCAGGTAGGTGGCGTGGGGCAGGGCATCGCGCAGGTACTTGGCGAAGCCGTAGACCAGCTTCTTGCCGACGACGTTGCCGCTGGCGTCCTTCACGTCCACCATGCGCGCTTCGAAGCCGT
Organism: uncultured Burkholderiaceae bacterium; assembly: GCA_964485225.1. Lineage (GTDB taxonomy): Bacteria > Pseudomonadota > Gammaproteobacteria > Burkholderiales > Burkholderiaceae_C > Inhella. The sequence goes on along the minus strand of CAZAIR010000407.1, from coordinate 325 downwards.
ATTGCGTGCGGTGCGCTTCGTCGGCGATCACCACGATGTTGCGGCGGGCCGAAAGTTCGTCGTGCACGTTGCCGCTGGCGGGCTGGAACTTCTGCACCGTGGAGAACACCACGCCGCCCGCCGGCACCTTCAGCAGCGCCTTCAGGTGATCGCGGTTCTCGGCCTGCACCGGCTTCTGCCGCAGCAGCTGGCGCGACGCGGCAAAGGTGTCGAACAGCTGGTCGTCCAGGTCGTTGCGGTCGGTCAGCACCAGCACCGTCGGGTTGTCCATCGCCAGCACGATCTTGCCGGTGTAGAACACCATCGACAGCGACTTGCCCGAGCC
>CAZAIR010000406.1:0-2328 GCA_964485225.1 uncultured Burkholderiaceae bacterium | reverse complement strand
CCCAGGCCCAGCGCGGCCAGGGCGTCACCGGCAATCAGCCCGCCGCCGACCAAGCTGGTGCTGCTCATGTCGGCCGGCATGCTGTCGTCCTTGGGCTTGGGCGTCAGGGTGTTGTAGAGGCTGCTGATGATGCCGCCGGCCCCGAACCACAGCGAGGTGGGCAGGTTCACGAAGCCACCGAAGCTGAAGGCGTAGGGGCTGGGCAACAGCAGGGCATCGACGCAGAAGTCGGTCGCAAAGCCGCGCCGGCCCGAGGCCACGAACGCTTGGTAGCGGGCGCTGCGCTTGACCAGCTTGCGCGCCACTTCCACGCTCAGACCGAAGGCGATGCCGATCAAGATGGCCATGGTTTGGTGCGGGTTGGGCTCCGACAAGCTGCGCAGCACGCCCACGAATTTGTAGGTCATGGCCGAGCTCCACTGCGCGGGCTGCTGGTCGGCGCTCATCACCGTTTGGTCGAGCTTGAGCACCGGGTAAGCGGCCATGAACAGCTCGGCAATGGCCACCGCCAGCAGCGCACCCACCACGATGCCGCCGACCTGGAAGCGGAACTGCAGCGCGCGGTTGCTACCCAGCCGCCAGCCGGTGCTGCGGTCTTGCTGCATGTCGCAGCCGATGCTGGTGGCCACCAAGAGCACGGTGGCGGCCATCAGGCCCAGCATGGGGTCGGTCAGCCCGGTGAGGGCGAACACGATCACGCCCACCACGAAGGCCGAGCTGATGGGGTTGCTGTCCGAGATGCCGACGGAAATGCCGTTGACCATCACAAACACCGCCACCAAGCCCAGGGCCAGCAACATCAGGCCCAGGGGCACCTGGAAGAAGCTGGTGCCGCAAGCCACCACGGCCACCGCCCACACCGCCACCCAAACGCCCACTCGCTTGAAGCTGTTGCGCGGGCCGGCGGTTTCCACCGCGGCGCCTTCTTCGGTGCTGCGGTCCAGGCCGCGCAGGCGGCGCTGCGCCTGCCAAAGGATGAGACCGACATCGATGATGGCGGCGCCCAGGATCATGCCCAGCGCGATCAAGAAGGCGATCTTGCGGAACGGTTCGTCTGGGTTGAGCCAGCCGATCTCCACAAAGGTGGGCGTGAGCGCCCAGAACAGCAGCCCCGAGGTGATGGCCGGGATGGTGATGCGGGCGCCCACGATGAGGCCGGCACCAAAGGTGGACAGGCTCATCTCGATCGAGCCCAGCACCGCCACCTTGGCCGCCGCCGTACCGCCGGCAATGCCCGCGGCCATGCCGCCAAACAGCTTGAACACCGAGCGCTTGAGCAGTGCGGGGTCGGTGAGCGCACGCAGGATGTTGGCCACCGCCAGCCCCGAGGGGTAGGTGAGCTTCATGCGGTCGACCAGGATCGGCGTGTAGAGCATGCCCACGCCCGCGCCCAGCATGCCGATGCTCAGCATGTAGGTCACCAGCTGCCAGGTGGGCACCGGGGGCAGGCCCATCCACACCCGCGCTTGCAGCAAGGTGCTCATGGCCATCATGCCGGCCACGCTGGCGGCCGTGGTTTGCATGTAGTTGGCGCCGTGCCGGCCCGCCGGCCCGTAGCCCAGCGTGATGACCGAGCCCAAGATGCCCGCCAACACCTGGCCGCCCACGTAGAAGCCGAGCGAAAAGTTCATGTAGCTGGCGGCAATGCCGCCCAGCGGGCCCAGCAGCAACATGCCCACCAAAGCGAGCATCGTGTAGTAGGCGGGCGTGCCAATCGGGGGCAGCCAGGCCCAGCGGCGTTCGTCGTTCAAAAAGGGTGTGTGCATGCCGTCAGGCTAGCTGCGGGCCAAGGCCTGTCGGAGGCAGAGATGCCCAGGGGAAACCCGCGCTCGATAATCGCCGGTTCCCTGCCCGAGACCGCCATGACCGAACGCCTTGCCACCGAAGTGCGCCGCCGCCGCACTTTCGCCATCATCAGCCACCCCGACGCGGGCAAAACCACGCTGACGGAAAAGCTGCTGCTGTTTTCTGGCGCGATCCAGATCGCCGGCTCGGTCAAGGCCCGCAAGGCCGCGCGCCACGCCACCTCCGACTGGATGGAGATCGAGAAGCAGCGCGGCATCTCGGTGGCCTCGTCGGTGATGCAGATGGAGTACCGCGACTGCGTCATCAACCTGCTGGACACCCCCGGCCACCAGGACTTCAGCGAAGACACCTACCGCGTGCTGACCGCCGTGGACGCGGCGCTGATGGTGATCGACGCCGCCAACGGCGTGGAGCCGCAAACCCGCCGCCTGCTGCAGGTTTGCCGTGCCCGCAACACGCCCATCCTGACCTTCGTCAACAAGATGGACCGCGAGGTGAAAGACCCGCTGGCCCTGATGGACG
>CAZAIR010000405.1:0-2335 GCA_964485225.1 uncultured Burkholderiaceae bacterium | reverse complement strand
TCGATCTGCACCACGCGCATCGTGGCCGGTGTGGGCGTGCCGCAAATCACCGCCATCGACAACGTCGCCAGCGCCCTGCGCGGCTCCGGCGTGCCAGTGATTGCCGACGGCGGCGTGCGCTTCAGTGGCGATCTGGCCAAGGCCATTGCCGCTGGCGCCGACTGCGTGATGATGGGTGGCGCTTTTGCCGGCACCGAAGAGGCGCCGGGCGAGGTGATCCTCTACCAGGGCCGCAGCTACAAGAGCTATCGCGGCATGGGCAGCTTGGGTGCCATGGCCAAGGGCAGCGCCGACCGCTACTTCCAAGAAGGCGGCAACAACCCCAACACCAGCAAGCTGGTGCCGGAAGGCATCGAAGGCCAAGTGCCTTACAAGGGCTCGGTGGTGCAGGTGCTGTTCCAAATGGCGGGCGGCTTGCGCGCTTCGATGCATTACTGCGGCTGCGCCAGCATTGCCGACATGCAGAACAAGGCCGAGTTCGTGGAGATCACGTCGGCCGGCATGCGCGAAAGCCACGTGCACGACGTGCAGATCACCAAAGAAGCGCCCAACTACCGGGCGGAGTGAGCGAAAGGTCTGTGGCGCAGGCGGGGCTCAGGCCCCGCCTTCCCTTTTCAGCGATGCGCAACGCCAAAGCCTCGATGGGCTTCATCTTCGCCACGGTGCTGATCGACATGATCAGCATCGGGCTCATCATCCCGGTGCTGCCGGTGATCGCGGGCAGTTTCTCCAGCACGCAGGCCGAGCACGCGATGGCCTACCTGTGGGTGGCCGGCGCCTTCGGCATCGCCAACTTTTTGGGCTCGCCGATCTTGGGTGCGTTGTCCGACCAGTACGGTCGCCGTCCGGTGCTGCTGCTGGGCTTTTGCGGCCTGGCGCTGAGTTTCTTTGTGACCGCAGCGGCGCAAGCGCTGTGGGTGCTGGTGGTGGTGCGCCTGTTCAGCGGCGCCATGCAGGCCAACATCTCGGTGGCCAATGCCTACGTGGCCGACATCACCCCGCCGCAAGACCGTGCCAAACGCTTTGGCCAACTGGGTGCGGCCTTCGGGCTGGGTTTCATCCTGGGTCCGGCCACGGGCGGTGTGCTGGGTGAGATCGACATCCGCCTGCCTTTCATCGTGGCCGGTTGCTTGGCGCTGGTGAACCTGGTGTACGGCGCGCTGGTGCTGCCCGAGTCCTTGCCGCTGGACAAGCGGCGCACCTTCGACTGGCGCAGCGCCAACCCGGTCAGCAGCTTGGCCAAGCTGGCCGCGCTCAAGGGCGTGGGCATCTTCGTGGTGGTGATCGGCCTGTCGTCGTTGGCGCAGTTCATCTTGCACAGCAGCTGGGTGCTTTACACCTCGTTCAAGTTCGGCTGGGGCCCCAAAGAGAACGGCTGGAGCCTCTTTGCTGTGGGGGCCATGGCGGTGCTGGTCCAGGGCTTCCTGCTGCCGCGCATGCTCAAACGCTTCTCGGCGCCGCGCCTGGTGGTGCTGGGGCTGGTGTCCAGCACGCTGACCTTCGCCGGCTGGGGCTTGGCGCCCGAGCCTTGGATGATGGTGGCGTTGATCGTGCTGAACGTGTTCGGCTACGCCTCTGCGGCTGCCGGTCAAAGCATCGTCTCCAACAGCGTGGACGCCACGCGCCAAGGCGCCACGATGGGCGCTGTGGCCTCGCTGAACAGCCTGATGGCGGTGCTGGGTCCGATCATTGGCCCGGGCCTGCTGACCCTGGTGGCCGACTTGCAGCCGGGCGACTGGCGCATCGGCGTGCCGTTTCTTTTCTGCGCTGTGCTGCAAGGCCTGGCGCTGGTGTTTGCTCTGCGCTTCGCGCGCCAATCTCAACCGGTGGTGACCGCCCATGCATGACAAGGTTCTGATCCTCGACTTCGGCTCGCAAGTCACCCAGCTCATCGCCCGCCGCGTGCGCGAGGCGCAGGTGTTCTGCGAGATCCACCCCAACGATGTGTCGGATGACTTCATCCGCGCCTTCAACCCCAAGGCCATCATCCTCAGCGGCAGCCATGCCAGCACCTACGAAGACCACGAGCTGCGCGCCCCCGCGCAGGTGTGGGCGCAGGGCGTGCCGGTGCTGGGCATTTGCTACGGCATGCAGACCATGGCGGTGCAGCTGGGCGGCACGGTGAGCTGGAGCGACAGCCGCGAGTTCGGCTATGCCGAGGTGCGCGCCCACGGCCACACCGCGCTGCTGGAAGGCATCGAAGACTTCAGCACCGCTGAGGGCCACGGCATGCTGAAGGTGTGGATGAGTCACGGTGACAAGGTCACCGCGCTGCCCCCCGGCTTCAAGCTGATGGCCAGCACGCCCAGCTGCCCCATCGCCGGCATGGCCGACG
>CAZAIR010000404.1:0-2349 GCA_964485225.1 uncultured Burkholderiaceae bacterium | reverse complement strand
CTTTGAACGGTTCGTGGCTTGGTTGCATGCACCAGCTACCCAGGCTCCATCTGACGTGAGGCGCCTGGCCAATATGGCCCTTGCTCACTTCGACGTCCTGGCGCGCACCTCGCGTCAGCACAGCCAGCGCTCAGTCTTCTTGGTGGGCAGGGCTCGTCAAGAGCTGGCCCAGACACCCGACGACCCGCCAGATATCGAAGCCACGGCGGCCGATGGCGCCTGGCCCTGGAGGCGGCTGCGGAACATCACGATCGGCCCCTTCCGAGGGTTTCGCAACCCAGAGCCCTTCGACCTACAAAAGCGGGTGGTCTTGTTCTACGGCCCCAATGGCAGCGGTAAGACGAGCTTCTGCGAGGGCTTGGAGTTCGGCCTGTTGGGCTCTGTCGAGGAGGCCGAGACTAAGCGGATCGATGGGCGCACTTACCTGGCCAACCTGCACGCCCGCCGCTTCGAGGCGCCAGCCCTGCGAGCGACCGACCACCAAAACAGGGAGGTCGCCGTCGTTGCCAATGCTGACACTTTCCGGTTCTGCTTCATCGAGAAGAACCGCATCGACGCGTTCTCGCGGATTGCGGCCAGACCCCCGGCGCAGCGCACGGAGCTGATCGCCACGCTGTTTGGCATGGAGAAGTTCAACGAGTTCGTCAGCCATTTCAACGAGTCCATTGACGCGCAGCTCGTGACGATGGCTACCAAGCAGCTCGCGCTCAACAGCAAGCGCAACGCCCTGGCCAACGACCAAGCAACAGTCAACGGCGAGGCCCTAGCCCTACAAGGTCTGGCGGCGGAAGAGGCAGCGATGGCCGCCGCGCATCAGGATGGCATGACGTACGACGGGCTCAAGGCGTTCATCGGCACGGCCGAGGCGCCAGGTCGCCTGCAAGAGCTCGACGGTATTCTTGGAGCGCTGCCGCCGGCCGCCATTGGTATTGCGCGGGATGGCCTGCTGGCCGCTTTTGAGGCGCCGCGCGCGGCCCAAGAAGTGCTCGCCGACATCACCGCCAAGCTCGAGGCGCGCAGCAGCCAAGTCTCCTTCAAAGACCTATACACCGCCGTCCTCGCATTGCAAGCAACCCACGGCGACCACTGTCCGGCCTGCGACACGCCGCTCGCTGATGCCAAGTTCAATCCATTCGAGAAGGCCACGGCAGGCCTAGCCGACTTGAGGGAGCTCGGCGAGCTACAAGAGCAGCGCGCGGCCGCGCAGCGCAATGTCGACAGAGCGTCGCGCGAGCTGCGGCGCCAGCTTGGCTGCCTGTTCACCTACCTGACAGCAAATGGGGAGCAAGCGTCTCCCGTGGGGCGGTTCCTAGCGACGCTCGCGGCGGAGCCTGTTGGCGAATGGTGGTCGGCGATCTACCCAGCCAAGCAGCCACAAGAAGGTGACCACGCCGAAGCCGTCACGCTTGAGGCGATGCTGGTGGTGGCCGACCGCATCGCGGCCCAGGACGCGGCTGCGGAGCAGGCCCGCCAGAGGCGGCAACAGCACGGCAATGAGCGCGCAGCTCTCGTCACCCTTCAGCTGGCCATCCAAGCACAGGACTTGAAACGCAAGCAGCTCGTGGACGGTGTCGCCGCTGCCAGGGCCAGGATCGCAGCGTTCGACGTGGACAACGCGGGACTCATCGCCGACGTAGCCCAAGAAGCCGTCGACCTCGCGCGGGATGCCCCCATCAAGGAGGCGTACGACCGATTCCTCGTCTTCCTGCGCGACTACCGCAACCAGCTTCCAGGCACACTGATGGCGGGTCTCAACGACTCGGCCATGAACCTCTACAACGAGTTCAACCGCAATGACCTCGATCCCGACAAGCTCGCCGCCCTCTACTTGCCCCTAAACGGCGATCAGAAGATCGAGATCGCGTTTCGGGGCAATCCTGGCGTGCGGGTGGACGCCCTGCGTGTTCTCAGCGAGGGCCACATCCGCTGTCTGGGGCTGGCAATCCTGCTGGCCAAAGCCAAGAGCATCCAAAGCCCTCTGATCGTGTTCGACGACGCCATCAATGCCATAGACCACGATCACCGCGGCGGCATCCGCGAGACGATCTTCGAGAGCGACCATTTCGCCAATACCCAGCTCATCGTCACCTGCCACAGCAACGAGTTCATCAAGGACATCCAGCAGCACTTGCCAGCGGCGCGCCGCGAAGACTGCAAGGTCTACCTGTTCCGCAACCACGCGGGGGATTACCAGCCGCGCGTGTCGGGCAATGTCTCGATAAGGAATTACGTGGCCAAGGCCCGCGCGTCAAGGGACAACCTTGACCACCGCGAGGCCCTTGCTGCCTGCCGTCAAGGTCTTGAGATGCTCTCGGAGAAGGTATGGCGTTGGCTGGGCAGCCACGAGCT
>CAZAIR010000403.1:0-2358 GCA_964485225.1 uncultured Burkholderiaceae bacterium | reverse complement strand
GCACCCGCAGGTTGTCCTCCAGCACGAAGGTCTTGCCGCTGCCGTCGGGCTGAGCGGCGCGCACCAAATCGATACCGGCGATGTGGCTGTAGATGCCGCCAGGCACGTCCACGCCCATCATCTCGGGGCGGAACTGGGCGTTGTTCAGGATCTGGTCGGCCGGCACCACGCCGGCTTTCAGGATCTCCTGGTCGTGGTAGACGTCATGGATGAAGCGGTTGAGCGCCGTTACGCGCTGGGCCAAGCCGGCTTCCATCTCGGCCCACTCGCGCGCGGGAATCACGCGGGGGATCAGGTCGAACGGGATCAACCGCTCATTGCCCTCGCCGGAGTCCTTGTCGCCGTACACCGCGAAGGTGATGCCAACGCGGCGAAAAATCAGTTCGGCTTGTTCGCGCCGCTCGCGCATCAACTGTGTGGGTTGGGTGGCCAGCCAGCGGGCGTAGTCGGCGTAGTGGGGTCGGGCATCGGAAGGCGTGAGTGGGTTCACGCCCGTTTGCAGCATCTCGTCAAACATCGGAATCATGCGTAGGGCCTCCTCCACAGATAAGAGCAACAAGCGCGCCCGCTTTTGGCCCGGAGTTTCCCTTGGCCGCCGCACCACAGCAGCACACTGCACCGCCATGGTGCTTGAGTGCTTGGGCCAATTTGGTGCGTTGTGCGATGGCTGACACTGGGCGCCCCTCGAACCTGACCGCCCGGTGACGCGCATGGCCACAGCCCCTTCTTCCGCTGCCCGCAAGCCCTTTGACGTTGAGGCCCTTTGGGCCCTGGCCCGATTGGGCGAACCCAGCCTCAGTCCCGATGGCTCACAAGCGGTGGCCAGCGTCACCCGCTATGACATGGGCGATAACCGCGCCCAAAGCAGCCTCTACTTGTTCTCCACCATGGGCGGTGAGCCGCGCCGGCTGACCGAGGCCGGCCAACGGGATGGTCAGCCCCGCTGGAGCCCCGATGGCGACTGGATTGCATTCACCGCGCAGCGCGAGGTGGGTGGGGTCAAGGACGAGACGCCGCAGCTCTACTTGATCGCTCCTGATGGCGGTGAGGCGCGCCGCCTGGGCCAAGTGGCCACAGGGGTGGAGGCCATCAGCTGGTTCCCGGATGGCAAGCGCATCGCCTTCATCAGCTGGGTGTGGCCGGAGCTGAAAACCATGGAAGCCCAGGCCAAGGCCTTGGCCGACTTCAAGGCGCGCAAGGAGACGGCTTACGTGACCAGTGAGGCGCTGTACCGCCACTGGGACCACCACATCCCCATGGGACGCGTGCCACAGCTTCATGTGATGGACGTGGCCACCGGCCGTGCCCGCAATTTGATGGTGGGTAGCGGCTATGCGCTGGACACCAAAGAGCCTGGCGTGAACGCTTACGCCATAGCGCCCGATGGCCGCAGCGTGGCTTTTGCTTTCGACCCCGCACCTGAACGTCGGGTGGAGAACTGCTTTGCCTTGGCCGAGCTGAATGTGCGCAGCGGCGACGTGCGGGTGCTGCTGCAGGTGCCGGGCTGGGATTTGGGCTCGCCGAGCTACAGCCACAGCGGGGAGCATCTGGCCTTCCTGGCCAGTCACGCTGGCCAAACCCACAACGCGCCAAGCCAACTGGCTGTGCTGGACACCCAGGGCCAATGGGCGGTGCTGAGTGAGGACTGGGACCGCGAGGTGGGCGCCCCGTTGTGCTGGGCGGCCGACGATCTGGCCATCCTGTTTGCTGCCGAAGACCATGGCCGTCGCCACCTGTGGCGCTTTGACCTGGCGAACCGCACACCCGCCATCGTGTTCGAGGGCGGCAACGTCAGCGCCTTCGATGACGCAGGCGGGGCTTGCGTGGTGCTGCACGACAGCGTTCAGTACCCGCCGCGGCTGAGCGTGATGACCACCGGCACACCGCGCCGTATCGAGTCACTCAACGACGCGGCTTTGTCTGGCTACAGCTGGGGCGCGCATGAGGAAGTGACGCTCAGTGGCGCACAGGGTGACCCCGTGCAAATGTGGCTCATCTACCCGCCCGGCTTCAGCAAGGCCAAGAAGCACCCTGTGATGCACGTCATTCACGGCGGCCCGCACACCGCCTTCGGCGACAGCTGGCATTGGCGATGGAACCACCAGGTGATGGCCAACCAGGGCCAGGTGGTGGCCTGCGTGAATTACCACGGCTCCTCCAGCTTCGGCCAGGCCTTCAAAGACAGCATCACCGGCCGCTGGGGCCAGCTGGAGCTGCAAGACGTGGAGGCCGGCACCGACTGGCTGCTGCGGCAGCGCTGGGTGGATGCCAAGCGGATCACCGCCACTGGGGGCAGTTACGGCGGCTTCATGGTGGCCTGGATGAACGGTCATGTGCCCGCTGGTCGCTACCAGGCCT
>CAZAIR010000402.1:0-2393 GCA_964485225.1 uncultured Burkholderiaceae bacterium | reverse complement strand
AAATGAGCATCAAGTCGAAGCTCCTCGAGATGACGGAAAACTTGCAGCTCCCGGAGGATTTGCCACCAGGGCCGGCTGCGACATCAGGCACCGTCGCAACCCCAGCGGAGGGCAAGCCAGCCGGCACCAACGAAGAGCGTCCGTCGAAGTTTCCTCCGGTGCCGACAGCTGGCGGACCCAAGACAGGACCAGGCCAGATGCTCCAGTTTCGCGGTCAGCTGCTGGCGGTCGAAGGTGAGCTCGGAAAGCTTCGAGATCGTCTCAAGGAACACGAAGGCTCCGCACCGACACGCAAGCTTGATCCCCAAGCGATAGTTCCCAGTCGCTGGGCGAACCGCCACCCGGACTCGTTCAGCACAGCAGAGTTCGCCAGGTTCAAGCAGGACATCGAGTCCGCCGGCGGCAACGTCCAACCAATCTCAGTGAGACTGCTGAATGACCAGCCTGGCCGATACGAGATCATCTTTGGGCATCGCCGCCACCGCGCATGCAGCGAGCTGGGTATCCCGGTGCTGGCGACGATCGACACCAGTGCCGTGTCTGATCACGACTTGTTCTCGGCGATGGATCGCGAGAACCGTGAGCGAGCTGACTTGTCGCCGTATGAGCAGGGCACGATGTATCGACGCGCACTCGACGAGAAGCTGTATCCGTCCAATCGGCGGCTGGCTGAAGCTCTGGGCGTCTCGCATACCTGGGTCGCAAACGTCCTACTGGTGGCAGATCTTCCGGCGCCGGTTGTTGAGTGCTTCAGGTCACCGTTGGAGATCCAGCACCGCCATGCGAAGAGCATCGCAGCTGCCCTCGAAACGGATAGGAAGGGTGTCTTGCGCAGGGCAGAAAAGCTGCGTACCCAACAGCGCCCGAAGGCCGCGGCAGCGGTAGTCGCCGCACTCCTTGGCGCGTCGCAAGAAGCCGTGGAGCCGACGCACCAGCCGCTGGAGGTCGACGGGAAAAAAGTGGGGCGCTGGTCCAGGGACGGGGCAGGGCGTTTGACCGTCCAGATCGATGCTTCCCAATTGAACGACGACAAGCACCTGGTCGTGTTGAAGTCGATCGCGTCGGCCCTCAAAGCCTAGTGCCGGCTGGCTGGCAACCAGGTTGCCAGGCGAGTGATCGGCACAAGAGAGCAGCTCCACGCGGCCGGTCCAGCGCCAAGAGGGTCGGCAATGAGCCCCTGCCCGTCCGCAAGGCGGGCGCGCGAATTGGTCGTTCTGGATTGCTAGAGCGACCAACGGACCGCAGAACCGCTAACCAGTGGTGAGTATGGGGCCGAGCGGGTTGGTGTCCGCCGCGCGCTGCGCGCCGTGTGTGGGATGACGTGTTCACGTGCCGGAGCCGGGACGTGCGCCAGGGCGTGGACCTGGTGGAGGCGCGGCAATACCTCACTGGCAAGATGAGCCGCCCAACTGGCATGGCCGCCCTGCGGTGAGCGCTCGACGTGCCAGACCCCGCTTCGCGGTTTCAGGCAGCGCGCGCTGCCTATGAGCAGATTGCCCGACGCCTCGGGTTGTTGGCGACCCTGTGGCCCGGGTCATTTCCTCAGCCAGCGGTAGAGACTGTCGCGCAGCCAGCGGACCACGTGGCGCAAGGTTTCCCATGTCTCTGTGAGGATGAAGGCAGCAATGAATGCGCCACCGGCCACGACCAGCGGCCCGGCTTCATGGACTTTGGGCAAGTCGACCACATGAAGGCCAAGCAGAAGTTCTAGCGCCAAGGCGCAGGCAGCTGCAAAGCGATAGATCATTTTTCTCTCCTGGCGTCAGTCACATTGCTGAATTCGGTCACCTAGCGCGCATGCGTAGCGGCAAGTTGTAACCGTGAGCTAGGCCCATGAATGGCCATAGGGGCGGTGAGCAGGCAGCGCTTTGGGGTGGGCATAGGCACCATGCTAGGAAGAGCTGTTCAGCGGTTGCTACGGACTTACCGACGCGCTCTCACTAGGTCTATGCGGCTTGCCCGGCCAGCGCCACTCCGCTTGATTGCGCTTTCCTGGATGTGCGCTTCATCACGATGGTGCTTATGCGCAGGTAGCGGGTGCTCTTCCATTTACGGTGCCGATTGCTCCTCCCTCTAGAGGTTGGTCGGCATTTCGTCCGGCGACTAGGTGGGGTGGGGCCAGGGCGGCCCCAATGACCTGAACGGTTCGCCAGCACCTGGCGCAAAGCCTTTACCGGTCAAGCTGTCCGATGGGCGGCGCCCTCAACACCGGCCAGTTGGGCCATGTGCCCCTTGCTTCGTCTCCGTAGTCGCGCCAGCGGAGTCCGGCTTCGAGCCAGCAGCGTAGCGACCCCCAGAACAGGGTAAGGGGTTCGCCGATCGAGTAGCATCCCGAACGGCAGTGCAATACATGATAAGTATTCTTATCACGGTGCTGAGAAACGCACCAGATT
>CAZAIR010000401.1:0-2409 GCA_964485225.1 uncultured Burkholderiaceae bacterium | reverse complement strand
TGGACACCGGCTTCCAGCATTTCACGCATCGTGACGGACATGGAGACTCTCCGAAGGTTGGGTCTGAGGCCAGGGAGCAACCGCCGCTGGGTTCAGCGGCAGCACCGTTCGGTTCCCGGCCTGTGGGTTGAACTTGCGCAGCACTGCGCTACGCAAAGCCTGTCGAGTATAGCGGGTTAACGAGGTATTGCCAGCATGACGGAACAGCTACTCCCCCACAACATGAACGAAGCCGCCTGTTATGACACGGCCGCACACCGGGCCATGGAGCAGGCCCAAAGCTCCCCAACCCACGACTTGATGGCCATCGCCGGTTTGGCTGCGGCGCGATGGCTGAATGCACTTGCCCCCCACTGCCGCAGCGTGGTGGTGCTGTGTGGGCCGGGCAACAACGGCGGTGATGGCCTGGTGATGGCGCGCCATTTGCACCAGCACGGGCGCAAGGTGATGGCCGTGCTGTGCGATGCCCAGCGGCCCAGCCCGGAGCGCGCGCAAGCGCTTTGGGAGGCGCAAGCAGCCGGCGTGCCGATGCAGACTTGGCCCGCCACACCTGAACCAGCCGACGTTGTCGTGGATGCCCTGCTAGGGATAGGCCAGCACGGCCCCGCGTACGGGGCCGTGGCTCAGATGGTGCGCTGGGCGATGCAGTCACGCAGCTTGCGCTTGGCGCTGGACGTGCCAACCGGTCTGGACAGCGAGCAAGGGCAGGCATGGGATGCCGAGCTTTCGCTGCAAAGTACCCACACCCTAACTTTCTTGGCCCCCAAAGCCGGGCTGTTCACAGGCATGGGGCGGCAGTTAGCGGGCGACGTGTGGCTGACGCGCCTGGGCTGCACCCCAGCCTCCACGCCCAGCGCCTTGGTCTGGGGCGGCCTCGCGCTCACGCAGTGGCTGCAATGGTCGCCACGCGCGCGCGCAGCGCACGCGGGCCATAAGGGGCGGCAAGGCGATGTCTGGGTGATCGGCGGCGAGCGCGGCATGACAGGCGCGTCCCGCCTGGCCGCACGCGCCGCCCTGCACGCAGGCGCCGGACGGGTGTACTTGGTCGGACCGGAGGGCGATGTCGGCCGGCCCGAGTTAATGCAGCGCAACTCCGTGCCACCGGGCCAAACGGTGGTGGCGGGCTGCGGCGGCGGACAGGGCGTCAGAGAAATGCTGCCCGCCTTACTGAGAGAAGCGCAGCAGTTGGTGCTGGACGCCGACGCCCTCAACGCACTGTCCTACGACCCGGATCTTCAGCAGCTGCTGCGTGAGCGCACCGGACGGACCGTACTGACCCCCCACCCCTTGGAAGCCGCTCGGCTGCTGGGGCTGGGTACGGCTGACATCCAAGCGGCGCGCTTGACGCACGCCCAAGCCTTGGCCGACGGCTTCCGGGCCACTGTGGTGCTCAAGGGCTCAGGCACTGTGGTGGCGCATCCCGGGTGCACACCGGTGGTGTGCACGACCGGCCACGGCGCCCTGGGCACCGCAGGTACGGGCGATGTGCTGGCCGGTTGGCTGGGCAGCTTGCTGGCTCAGGCGCCCACCGCACCGCCGCAGCAAGTGGCCGCCTTGGCAGCCACTTGGCACGGTGCAGCCGCCCACAGCCAAGCACCCGGCGGCGGCCCACTCACCGCCAGCGCACTCATCGAGCGCATGAGCGACTTACACCCAGCCCTGCAGCCGGAGCGCTGATCAGCGCCGGCGCTTGGCCTTGGTCTTCCGAGCGGCCGGCTCGACCATCTGTTTGCCAGCGGATGCGCGACTCCGACGCTGCTTGCCTCGCTCAGCCCGCTCGGCTTTCAACTGGCGATCGGCCTGCTGCACCTCGGTCAAGCGCTCGGTCGCGGAACCGGCCGAGCCCGGCTTGGCCCCCTCAGCCAAGGGCGCACCTGCGCGGGCCTTGGGGATCTTCGGTGCGTCTTCCTTGAACAAGCGGAACTCGATCCTCCGACCATCCAAGTCCACCCGCCCCACTTGCACGTGCAAGCGTGCACCCAGGCCATAGCGGATGCCAGTGCGCTCGCCGCGCAACTCTTGACGCGCTTCGTCCAGCCGGAAGTACTCACCGCCCAACTCGGTGATGTGCACCAGACCCTCAACGAACAAAGTCTCCAACTGCACAAACAAGCCAAAAGGCGTGACAGCCGTGACATGGCCCAGGAAATCCTCGCCCAGGCGGTCGCGCATGTAGCGGCACTTGAGCCAAGCCTCAACGTCCCGCGATGCTTCGTCAGCACGGCGCTCGTTGGTGCTGCAGTGCAAGCCAATGCCTTCCCACACCGACAGCGCGTCGCCCGCACCTTTGGGGCTGTATTTCTTGCCCTGCAAGATGGCCTTGATGGTGCGGTGCACGAGCAAATCGGGGTAGCGCCGGATGGGGCTGGTGAAGTGCGTGTACGCGTCGTAGGCCAGGCCGAAATGGCC
>CAZAIR010000400.1:0-2415 GCA_964485225.1 uncultured Burkholderiaceae bacterium | reverse complement strand
GGCGGCGTGTACTACTCGACGCTGAGCCTGTGGGACACCTTCCGCGCCAGCCATCCGCTGTACACGCTGATCGTGCCCGAGCGCGTGCCCGGCTTCGTCAGCACCCTCATCGCCCACCAGCGGCAAATGGGCTACCTGCCGCTGTGGACGGTGATGGGCCGCGAGACGCACACCATGATCGGCAACCCGGCCATGCCGGTGATCGCCGATGCGATCGCCAAAGGCTTCCCGGCGGACCGCGAAGCCGCGCTGCAAGCCATGCTGGCCACCAGCACCCAAGACCGGCCCGACGCGCCGGCCTGGGCGCAACGCAGCTGGCAGTGGCTGGACCAGTACGGCTACCTGCCGTTTGACAAAGCGCCGGGCGAGGCGGTCAGCAAGACGGCCGAGTACGGCTACGGCGACGCCGCGCTGGCCCAGGTGGCGCGCCTGATGGGTCGCAGCGAACTGGCCGAGCGCTTCGCGCGGCGCGCCGGCAGCTGGCGCAACCTGTTTGACGAAGGCACCCAAACCCTGCGCGGCAAAGACAGCCATGGCCGCTGGCGCGAGCCCTTCGACCCCGTGGTGGCCACCAGCCCCATGAACAACCCCGGCGACTACACCGAGGCCAACGCCTACCAGTACACCGCCACCCCCGCCCTGCACGACGCTGCGGGCTTCCGCGACCTGCTCGGCGGCCCCGAGGCCTTGGGCCGCTGGCTGGACCGCTTCTTCACCCTGCCCGTGCCCAACCCCGACAAGCACCTGGGCCAAGAGGCGCTGATCGGCCAGTACGCGCACGGCAACGAGCCCAGCCACCACATTGCCTGGCTTTACGCCTTCAGCGACCGCCCCGAACAAGGCCACGCCCGCGTGGCCGAGGTGGTGCGCCGCTTCTACAGCACGCGGCCCGACGGCATCGTGGGCAACGACGACGCCGGGCAGATGAGCGCCTGGCTGGTGTTCGCCATGCTGGGCTTCTACCCGGCCGAGCCCCTGAAGGCCCAGTACGTGACCGGCCGCCCGCTGCTGCGCGGCGCCACCTTGCACTTGGCCGGCGGGCAGCGGCTGCGCATCGAGGGCCAAGGCTCGCGCCCTGTGCTCAACGGCCGTACCGTAGCGCCCACCGCGCTGCGCCACCAGGACCTGCTGCAAGGCGGGGTGCTGCGCTTCAGCACCCCTTGATCAAGGCCCCCTAGCGCAAAGCGCGCAGCAGGTCAGCCAGCGGCTCCGGCTGGTGCAGGTGGTAGCCCTGGGCATGGTCCACACCCAACTGGGTCAACCAGCCCAGCACTTCCGCGCGGTCGACGAACTCGGCCACGGTTTCCACGCCCACCACCCGCGCCACCTCCACGAAGCTGCGCACGGCGGCTGCGTCCAGCGGGTCGTCCAGCACGTCCTTGACGAACTGCCCGTCGATCTTCAGGTAGTCGACCTGCAAGCGCTTGAGGTAGCCGAACGAGGAGGCGCCGGCACCGAAATCGTCCAGCGCCACGCGCACACCCAGCGCACGCACGGCGCGCACGAACTGCGAGGCATCGGCCATGCTGGTGATGGCCGCCGTCTCGGTGATTTCCAGGCACAGGTGGTTGCACAAGGCCGGGCCGGCCTCTTGCAGCAAGGCCAGTGCATGCTGGTGGAAGCTGCGGTCGCCCACCGATTGCCCTGAGAGGTTGACGCTCAGCAGGCCCACACTCAAGTGCGCCGGCCAGTCCTGCAAATGCGCAATGGCGCGGCGAAGCACCCAGCGGTCGATGCGAGAAGCCAGGTGGTAGCGCTCAGCGGCGGGAAAGAACACCCCCGGCGAGAAGTAGCCGCCGGCCGGGTTCGGCAGGCGCAGCAGCAGCTCGGCATGCAGGGGGGCGTCCAGCACCTTCAGCGGCACGATGCGCTGCACGAACAGCTCGAAAGCTTCGTCATCCAGCGCCCGCTCCAGGCGGGTGGCCCACTGCATCTCGGCCTGCCGGTGTTGGAGCTGCGTGTCGGCCTCGACCCACTCGTGCACGCGGTTGCGGCCGCCTTCCTTGGCGGCGTAGCAAGCGGCATCGGCGGCCTGCATCACCTGCGCGCTGGTGGCGAAGCGCCGATCCACCGGCACCAAGCCGATGCTGGCGCCAATGCGGAAACGCTGCTCGCCGTGGACGAAGCGGAACTGCTCCATCGCTTCGCAAATCTTCTGCGCCACCCGCATACCCTGCTCGGTGGTGCAGTGCTCGAGCAGCACCCCGAATTCATCACCACCCAAGCGGGCCAGGAGATCGCGGCTGCGCACCGCTTCGCCCATCAGTGCGGCCACCCGCTGCAGCAGCTGGTCGCCGGCGCTGTGACCGCAGCTGTCGTTGACGACCTTGAACTGGTCCAGGTCGATGTAGAGCAGCGCGTGCTGGCTGCCATCGTGGTGCGCCTGCTGCAGCAGCGCGCGCAGCCGGCCGTCCA
>CAZAIR010000399.1:0-2441 GCA_964485225.1 uncultured Burkholderiaceae bacterium | reverse complement strand
GCCTGGATGGCGGTCGTGCCTTCGTAGATGGTCAGGATCTTGGCGTCGCGGTAGTACTGCGCGGCGCCGGTTTCTTCGATGAAGCCCATGCCACCGTGCACCTGAACACCCAGCGAGGTCACCTCGTGCGCGATCTCGGTGCTGTAGCCCTTCACCAGCGGCACCAAGAATTCGTACAGCGCCGCGTGGTCCTTGTTGCCCAGGCCATGGCCGCGGTCGTAAGCCCCTGCAGCGGCGGCAGCCATGGCACGGCAACCTTCGGTCAGGGCGCGCATGGTCATCAGCATGCGGCGCACATCGGGGTGGTGAATGATGGGCGCGGCGGCGGGCAGCGAGCCGTCCACCGGGCGGCTTTGCACACGGTCGCGGGCGTAGCCCACGGCCTTTTGGTAAGCGCGGTCGGCCAGTGCCAAGCCCTGCACGCCCACGCCGTAGCGGGCGGCGTTCATCATGATGAACATGTACTCGAGGCCACGGTTTTCCTCGCCGATCAGCTCGCCCACGGCGCCGCCGTGGTCACCGAACTGCAGCACAGCGGTAGGGCTGGCCTTGATGCCCAGCTTGTGCTCGATCGACACGCAGTGGACATCGTTGCGGGCACCGAGGCTGCCATCGGCCGCCACCATGAACTTGGGCACCAAGAACAGGCTGATGCCCTTCACCCCCGGAGGCGCGCCGGGCACGCGAGCCAGCACCAGGTGGACGATGTTGTCCGACATGTCGTGCTCGCCATAGGTGATGTAGATCTTGGTGCCGAACAACTTGTATCGACCATCGCCTTGGGGCTCAGCGCGCGTGCGCACCATGCTCAGGTCCGAGCCGGCTTGCGGCTCGGTCAAGTTCATCGTTCCCGTCCAGCTACCGTCAATCAACTTGGGGATGTAGAGCGCCTTCTGCGCTTCGGTGCCAGCAGTCAGCAAAGCCTCAATGGCGCCATCCGTGAGCAACGGGCACAGGGCAAAGCTCAAGTTCGCGGCCTGGACCACCTCTTGGCAAGAGGCCGCAATGGTCTTGGGCAACCCCTGGCCGCCAAACTCGGTGGGGTGCGAAAGACCCTGCCAGCCCCCTTCGACGTACTGACGGAAGGCCTCCTTGAATCCCGGAGTGGTTTTCACCGTGCCGCCGGCGTGCCAGCTGCTGGGCTGTTTGTCCCCCTCCCAGTTCAAGGGAGCAATCACTTGCTCACCCAACTTGGCGCACTCCTCCAACACAGCCTGGGCCGTGTCCAGGCCGTGGTCGGCATAGGCCTCGATAGCGGTCAGCTGCTCCAAATCGGCCAAGTGCGCCATGTTGAACAGCATGTCTTTGACGGGGGCGGTGTAGCTCATGCGGGTCTCCGAAACAAAAAAAGGCGCCGGCACTCCAACGTGGCGGCGCCCGGTATCAGGGGTGCAGTCTTTACAGGCTTTGAACCAGCTCAGGCACGGCCGTGAACAGGTCGGCCTCAAGGCCGTAGTCGGCCACGCTGAAGATGGGCGCTTCGGGGTCTTTGTTGATCGCAACGATCACCTTGCTGTCCTTCATGCCTGCCAAGTGCTGGATGGCGCCGCTGATGCCGCAAGCGACATACAGGGTGGGCGCAACGATCTTCCCAGTCTGACCGACTTGCCAGTCATTGGGCGCGTAGCCCGCGTCCACCGCCGCTCGGCTGGCGCCCAGCGCAGCGTTCAGCTTGTCGGCCAAAGGCGTCAGCACTTCATTGAACTTGTCGCTGGAGCCCATCGCCCGGCCACCCGAGACGATGATCTTGGCGGCCGTCAGTTCAGGACGATCACTCTTGGTTGTCTCGCGACCCACAAAGCTGCTCTTGCCCGAATCGGCCACGGCCGGCACGGTCTCCACAGCGGCACTGCCGCCGGTCGCCGCAGCGTCAAACCCAGTGGTGCGGACCGTGATCACCTTGACAGCATCCAGCGCCTGCACCGTGGCAATCGCGTTGCCAGCGTAGATCGGACGCTCGAAGGTGTCTGGACTGATGACCTTGGTGATATCGGTCACCTGCGCCACATCCAGCAGGGCCGCAACACGCGGCGCCGTGTTCTTGCCCGCGGCCGTGGCCGGGAAAAGAATGTGGGTGTAGCCCGCGGCCATGCTCAGCACCTGGGCGGCCACGTTCTCAGCCAAGCCTTCGGCCAGCGAAGGGCCGTCAGCGTGGATCACTTTGGCCACGCCGGCCAGCTGCGCAGCAGCCTGCGCTGCGCCAGCTGCGTTGTGGCCGGCCACCAGCACATGCACGTCGCCGCCACAGGCCACAGCGGCGGTGACGGTGTTCAGGGTCGCGCCCTTCAGCGAGCCGTGGTCGTGTTCAGCAATTACGAGTGCAGCCATGGTCAGATCACCTTCGCTTCGTTCTTCAACTTGGCCACCAGCGTGGCCACATCGGGCACCTTGATGCCGGCGCTGCGCTTGGCCGGCTCGGCCACGCTCAGGGTCTTGATGCG
>CAZAIR010000398.1:0-2464 GCA_964485225.1 uncultured Burkholderiaceae bacterium | reverse complement strand
GAATACGAAGGGACTTCCCCAGTCCTATGACGGTATCGAGGTACCAAGATTGACCTGTTGCGGAAGTTCAATCTGAACGGAAAGGGGAAGTCATGGCGGAGATTACACGCAGCGCGGTGGCGCGGGTAGGGGTGGACCTGTCCAAGCGGGTGTTTCAGGTGCACGCGGTGGACCGCAGTGGCCGGCTGGTGGTGGCCAAGCCAATGTCGCCGGAACGATTCTTCGCCTGGTGTGCCGAGTTGCCAGCGGGCTGCCTGGTGGCGACGGAAACCTGCGGCGGCGCGCACCATGTGACCCGCCGTTTGCGCTTGCTGGGTCTGGATGCGCGCCTGATCGCCGGCCACTTCGTCACGCCATACCGCATGGCCGGGCGCAGCGGCAAGAACGATGCGAACGACGCAGCCGCCATCTGCGAGGCGGCCGGTCGGCCACACATGCGCTTCGTGCCGGTGAAGACCGCCGAGCAACAGGGGCAACTTGCTGTGCACCGGTTGCGCGAGGGCTTCAAGGAGGAGCGCACCGCCCTCATCAACCGCATCCGCGGCCTGCTCGCCGAATTCGGCCTGGTGTTCCCGCAAAGCCCCGAGGCACTGCGCAAGGTGCTGGCCGAGGTCATCGAAGACGCGGCCAACGAGCTGCCCGGCGTGGCCCGCCTGGCGCTGCAGCGCGCGCACCTGCACTGGATCGACATCGACCTGCAAATGGCCTGGTGCGACGAGCGCATCGCCAGCCATGTGCGCTTCGATGATCGCGCCAAGGCCGCCGCCAGCTTGCAGGGCATCGGCCCCGTCACCGCGTCGGCCCTGATCGCCAGCGTGGGCGACTTCAGCCAGTTCGACAGCGCCCGCCAGTTCGGCGCCTGGCTCGGCCTCGTCCCCAGCCAGAACTCCACCGGCGGCAAGGCCAGCCTGGGCCGCATCACCAAGCGCGGCGACGACTACCTGCGCACCCTGTTGATCCAGGGCGCCAAGTCTGCGGTGATGGGCGCCGGCAAACGCAGCGACCGCATCAGCCTGTGGCTGGTGCAGCTCAAAGAGCGCGTGGGCTGGCAAAAGGCCGTCGTGGCACTGGCCAACAAGAACGCCCGCATCTTGTGGGCCGTGCTCACACGTGGCGCGGCGTTCAACCCTGACCACATGCCCGAGCCGCCTGCGGCGTGCTGCTGCCTCAAAGCCCAGCCGGCCAGCTGAGCCCGAACACACAAGACCCGATTCCTCACCCGGACGTGCGCTCGAAGATGCCCACCACAGGTCAGACCGGCAGCAGGTGAACTCGGTAACCCTCATGTGCCCACAGCACGTCGAGTGAATGGAGCCCTGCTGAGCGGTTCGTATCTGGGGCCTCGGTGAACCCCACCGACACAAGCCCGCCTGTAGATGTGCAGTCTGTCCTTCCACGGTGGCGCCTTCGATCACCACGTCCTGCTGTTCACGCGAAAGGAAACCGGCCTTGGAAGAAGAACACTGATCACCGTTGACTCAGCGGGAAGTCCCTGTAGATGTGTTAGGCATCAATTATACATAACTATAACTTTTTGCTACGCATACGTACCCTTGAGGCATGCGAGCCCACTCATACCCTTTTTTGGTTGTGGGGTTCATCATTAATGTGGCCATCGCCCAAGCTGGTTTTTGATCGGTTCCAACATTCCTAAAATGGGATGTGACAGGAATCATTCCCGCTGTTTGAAGGATTTTTGTTTGTTCGGCCTTAATAGCCTCTGGGGTTGTATGGCACGTAAGCTCAACTTGCGCATTTGCTGCAAAGGCAACGGCAAGAATTGGTGCTGCAAGAGTTGTTTTTTAACGCTGTAGATTTAAAAGCCATGTTAGACCCCATAAATTGCGGTCGGTCTTTTATTCTTTGGCATGCGCAGCATGCTAGACCGACCGCCGCCAGGTATTGACTTGGGTTGATTGTAATTTATCGCTCGTAGAAACGGCCCAGAGAGTTATCCCTGAGCCGTTCGCCTAAGGAAACTCTGCATAACCCCCACCCCATCCCGCTTGCCGCACCGGCCAGCCCCTGAGACGATCGCTGCATGAAGCAAGCAAGCCTTGGCCTCGGTCAGTCGACCAAATGCACGCGCCGCTGGGAGTTCCTGGGCGAGATGGAGCAGGTGGTGCCTTTGGCGAATCTGGTGGCCTTGGTGGCGCCACATCTGCCTGAAGGCCGTCGCGGCCGGCCGCCGTTCCCGGCTGAAGCCATGCTTCGCATCCACTTCATGCAGCAGTGGTTCAACCTGTCGGACCCGGCAATGGAAGATGCGCTGCACGGCGTGCCGCTGTTCCGCGAGTTCGCGGGCTTGGGTGGCAGGGACGACCGCCTGCCCCATGAATCGACCATCCTTCGATTTCGCCACGTGCTGGAGAAGCACAAGCTGGCCGAGCAGATCTTCGAGACCATCAATGAACTGCTGACGGCCAAGGGCCTGATGCTCAAGAGCGGCACGGTGGTGGACGCC
>CAZAIR010000397.1:0-2476 GCA_964485225.1 uncultured Burkholderiaceae bacterium | reverse complement strand
AGGGGTGCGGGCCCGCGCCGCTGGGCAAGAACAGGTGCAGCGGCAACTCGCCCGAGAGGGCTGCCAGCTCCGCGGCCTCGCCTTGCACCGGCACGCGCAGGCGCAGCAGCGTGACAGACGGGTCGGTCGTCGCGCCCACGCCGGTCCAGGCCCCGAGAGCCAGCGCGCTCAAGGCGCTGCGCCGGTGCAAGCTCAGGCGCGCCACGGCGGGCTCTCCTTCGACAGAAAAGCTTGCACACCGGCACGGCCCTCCTCTGAGGCGCGGATGTCGGCAATGCGGCGCGCGGTGTCGTTGCGCTGCGCTTCACTGATCGGGTGGTCGGCGAGGTCGAGCACCAACTGCTTGCAAGCGCGCACGGCCTCTGGGCCGTTGGTGCACAAGGCCGCGGTCAGCTCGGTCACTTTGGCGTCCAGCGCAGCTTCGTCGGCCACGACCTCGTGCACCAGGCCCAGGGCTTGCGCCGTGGCGGCATCAAAGCGCTCGGCGGTGGTGAAGTAGCGACGGGCCTGGCGCTCGCCCATGGCCTTCACGACGTAAGGGCCGATGGTGGCGGGCAGCAGGCCGAGCTTGGCCTCGCTCAGGCAATAGCCGGCGTTGGCGGTGCTGACCACCACATCGGCACAAGCCACCAGGCCCACACCACCGGCGTACACATCGCCCTGCACGCGCGCCACAACGGGCACGGGGCAGTGGTAGATCGCCCAGAGCATGTCGGCCAAGCGGCGCGCATCCGCATGGTTTTCGTCCCAGCTGTACTGGGCCATGGCGCGCATCCAGTTCAGGTCGGCCCCGGCGCAGAACGCCTTGCCTTCGGCCGCCAGCACGATGGCGCGCAACTCCTTGCGGGCACCCAAGTCGAGGAAGGCAGAGGTGAGCTCGCCGATGACGGACTCGTTGAAGGCGTTGCGCACGTCGGGGCGGCTGAGGGTGACGCGGGCCAGGTGGCCGTTGACTTCGATGTTCAGGGTGCTCATGCAGTCACTTCCTTCAAGGGTTTGCGCATCAAGACCGACGCATAGGTCTTGCCCCGCCACTGCACGCGGCCGCACTCGGCGTAGCCGCGGCGGGCATAGCGTTGGCGCAGTGCGGTGGCCGGCGCTGCGGTGTCCAGCGCAGCCTGGGCATAGCCTTGCGAGCGGGCCCAGGCCTCGGCGGCGTCCATCAAACGTTCAGCCAAGCCCTGGCCGCGCCAATCGGGGTGCACAGCGAGCTGGGACAGCACGGCGGTGTCGGGTTGGCAGTACAGCGGCGGCGCGGGGTCGGCCAGGTAACCGGCCTCGGCCGACTTCGGGCCGCTGACCGCCACCGTGCCCACCAGGCGGCCGTCGGGCGCGACGGCCACGAAGGCTTGGGCGCCGGCCAAGCGTTCGCGCGTGACCGATTCGGGCTGGTCCACGGCGGTGAAGTTCCAGCCCTGGGCCGCCAAGCTTGCGTAGGCGGCGTGCAGCAAGGCGGTCAGCTCGGCGATGGAGTCGCCTTGGCCCCAAGGGCGCAGCGCAGGCGGGACGCTCTGGACGCGCAGCGCTGCATGTTGGGGGGCGTTGGTGGGCATGGTGCGGATGCTCACGCGGCGAGGTGGGGCCACACCTGCAAACCGAGGTGGTCGGCATAGGCGTCGTAGTCGCGGTCACGGTGCAGCAAAGCAAATCCGCTCTCGATGCAGAAGGTGGCAACCAGGCAGTCGATACCGTTGCGCACGGTCAAGCCCACCCGGCGCAGCTGGCGGTAGTGATCAGCAGCCACTTGCGCGAGCGCCTCGCCGCCCGTGGACGCCACACTCAGCCGGCCCAGCAGCGAGCGGGCGATGCGCAGATCGCCCTCGGTGCGGAAGCCGCGCAGCACTTCAAACATCACAAGGTCCGGCAGCACCAGCCGCGCTTGACCCTCGTCCAGCAGACGCTCCAGTGCGGCAGTGGCGCCGTTCTCGCGGCCGGTGAACAGGTCGATCCACACGCCGCTGTCGACCACGATCACTTGCGCGCCGCCTTGGCCACGGCCTTTTTGCCTGGCGCTGGCGCCTGGAAGCGTGCCGCAGGCTCGTTCACACGCAGCACGTTGGCTTGCCCATCCAAGCGGGGCTCGGCGTCATCCCAGCCCCACTGCAGCTTGCCCTTCCACTTCAGGATCTCGCGGTAAGCGGCCTGGCGCTCCAGCAAGGCCAGGCCTGCTTCCACGGCTTCCTTCTTGGTCTTGAAAGGTCCGGCAGCCATGGCAGCGGCCATGAGCGCGTCGTCGATGTCGATGTTCGTGCGCATGATGTGTATAAGGTTGGAGATTTCAACACATCTTACGCCTCAGGACCTCACATGCGGAACACGCCGAACTTGGTGTCGGGGATCGGTGCGTTCAGCGAGGCCGACAGGGCCAGGCCCAGCACGCGGCGGGTGTCGGCCGGGTCGATCACGCCGTCGTCCCACAGGCGGGCGCTGGCGTAGTAGGGGTGGCCTTGCTCTTCGTACTGCTGGCGGATGGGGG
>CAZAIR010000396.1:0-2480 GCA_964485225.1 uncultured Burkholderiaceae bacterium | reverse complement strand
ACACGCAGGCCAAAGGCCACGTTCTCGAACACCGTCATGTGGCGGAACAGCGCGTAGTGCTGGAACACAAAGCCCACCTGCCGCTCGCGCACGTGCACATCGGTCGTGTCTTCGCCCGAGAAATGGATGCTGCCGTGGTCGGCCGTCTCCAGCCCGGCAATGATGCGCAGCAAGGTGGTCTTACCACAACCCGACGGGCCCAGCAAGGCCACCAGTTCGCCGGACTCGATGTCCAGGTTGACGTTGCGCAGCGCGTGGAAGTCGCCGAACTGCTTGCTGACGTTGCGAATTTCAATGCTCATGGGGTGCTTTCCGTCGAAACCAGGGGACGCTCGGGCGGTGTGTTGGCAGCGGCTTTCAGCTCACGTTCGTGCCGCCACTCCACCACCGACTTGATGACCAGGGTCACCAGCGCCAGGAGGGCCAGCAAGGAGGCCACAGCGAACGCGGCCACCGACTGGTATTCGTTGTACAACACCTCGACGTGCAGCGGCATGGTGTTGGTCTGGCCACGGATATGGCCCGACACCACCGACACCGCGCCAAACTCGCCCATGGCCCGTGCGTTGCACAGGATGACGCCGTACAGCAGGCCCCACTTGATGTTGGGCAGCGTGACGTGCCAGAAAGTCTGCCAACCCGTCGCGCCGAGCACGATGGCGGCCTGCTCCTCGTCGTTGCCCTGTGCCTGCATCAGCGGGATCAGCTCTCGCGCGATGAAAGGGAAGGTCACGAAGATGGTGGCCAGCACAATGCCGGGCACCGCAAAAATGACCTTGATGTCGTGGGCCTGCAGCCAAGGCCCGAACCAGCCTTGCGCACCGAACATCAACACGTAGATCAGGCCCGCCACCACCGGCGACACCGAGAACGGCAGGTCCACCAGCGTGGTCAGCAGCGACTTGCCGCGGAACTCGTACTTGGCAATGCACCAGGCCGCCGCCACACCGAACACCAGGTTGACGGGCACCGCGATCAGCGCGGTGATGAACGTCAGCTGGATGGCCGACAGCGCATCGGGCTCCTGCAAGGCCGCCCAGTAGGCGTCAAAGCCCTTGCGCAGCGCCTCTGCGAACACCGCGGCCAGGGGCAGCACCAGGAACAGTGCCATGAACAGCAGCGCGGTGCCGATCAGGACGTAGCGAACCCAGGCCGCTTCGGTGGTGCCCGCGTTCTTGCGGCGCACAGGTTGGACGGTGGCGCTCATTTCGGGGCCTCCGTGAACTTGCGTTGCCAGGCCTGCAGACCGTTGATCAGCAGCAGCAGCACAAACGAGATGACCAGCATGACCAAGGCGACCGCGGTGGCGCCGGCGTAGTCGTACTGTTCCAGCTTGCCAATGATGATCAGCGGCGTGATCTCGGACACCAGCGGTACGTTGCCCGCGATGAAGATCACCGAGCCGTACTCGCCAATGGCGCGGGCAAAGGCCATCGCGAAACCGGTCAACAGCGCGGGCAGGATGGACGGCAAGATCACCTTCACAAAGGTTTGCAGCCGTGTCGCCCCCAGGCAGGTGGCGGCCTCTTCCAGTTCTTTTTCAGCGTCTTCCAGCACCGGTTGCACGGTGCGCACCACGAACGGCAGGCCAATGAAGATGAGCGCGATCACCACGCCCGCGGGCTTGAAGGCCAACTGGATGCCCAGCGGCTCCAGGTACTGCCCCACCCACCCATTGCCTGCCAGCAAGGCCGTGAGCGAAATCCCGGCCACCGCGGTGGGCAGCGCGAACGGGAGGTCTACTAGGGCGTCCACGATCTTCTTGCCCGGGAACTTGTAGCGCACCAGCACCCAGGCCACCAGCAACCCGAACACCAGATTGACCGTGGCCGCGATCAGCGACGCGCCAAACGTCAGCCGGTAAGCCGCCAGCACCCGGGGCGAGCTGATGGCGGCCCAGAACTGCTCCAGCGTCAGCGTGAAGGTCTTGAACACCAGCGCCGACAGTGGGATCAGCACGATCAGGCTGAGGTACAGCAGCGTGTACCCCAGGGTGAGGTTGAAGCCGGGCAACACCTTTTTGGTGGCGCGGCGCTTCCCCGGCGCCGCGTGTGGGGCCGGGGCAGACAAGGCAACAGAGGACATTTACTTGACGGTGTAGATCTTGTCGAATTGGCCACCGTCGTTGAAGTGCACCTTTTGCGCTTCGGACAAGGAGCCAAAGTACTCGGATACCGGCACCAGCGTGAGCGGCTTGAAGGTCTGGGCGTACTTCTTGAGCACGGCGGGCGAACGCGGGCGGATGGCGTGTTTCGCAGCAATCTCCTGGCCTTCTTCGGAGTACAGGTAGTCCAGGTAGGCCTTGGCCAGCTCGCCGGTGCCTTTCTTGGCCACGGTGCGCTCCACGACCGCGACCGGGTTCTCCGCGATGATGCTGACCGACGGGTGGATCGCGTCCACCTTGCCAGCGCCGAATTCACGGTCCACCGACACCACCTCGGACTCGAAGGTCACCAGCACATCGCCGATGTTGCGCTGCA
>CAZAIR010000395.1:0-2518 GCA_964485225.1 uncultured Burkholderiaceae bacterium | reverse complement strand
ACCTGCAACCTGGCCGCGCTGGAGATCACGCCACTGGCTTGGTTGGCACGCGTGCCGCTGCGTGTACACGCCGAGCATGGCTGGGACGCGCACGACCCCAACGGGCAGAGCAAGAGGTACCAGCGCGTGCGCAAGCTCTACCGGCCTTTTGTGAGTCACTATGTGGCGGTGTCGAAAGACCTGTTTTGCTACCTCGCGGAACGCGTGGAAGTTCCACTGCGCCGCAGGAGCCTGATCGCCAATGGTGTGGACACCGATCTTTTCCGTCCCGCAGAAGCGAGGCGTGGGGCTTTGCCAGACTGTCCCTTCTCCGAGACCGACCATTGGCTCATTGGCGCGGTTGGGCGCATGCAGACCGTGAAAAATCAGCCTCTGCTGGCGCGTGCGTTCGTGAACCTGGTGTCTCAGTACCCGGAAGCCCGCGCCTCGATGCGACTTGTGATGGTGGGTGATGGACCTTTGAAATCCGAGGTTGAACGCATCCTTGAAAGCCACGGCCTGCGAGACCTCGCTTGGCTTGCAGGCACGCGCTCCGACGTGCCCCAACTCATGCCCCGGTTTGATTGTTTTGTGCTTCCATCGCTAGCCGAAGGCACCTCCTGTACGTTGCAAGAAGCCATGTCCTGCGGCCTGCCAGTGGTGGCCACAGCAGTGGGGGGAACGCCCGAACTGGTGCAGCACGGCTTGAATGGTCAGCTGGTTCCGCCCGATGACGAGCTTGCCTTGGCTCAGGCGATAGCGACCGTTTTTCGGGACAAGCAGGCGGCGGTCGAGCAAGGCGTTCGCGCGAGGCAAACCGTGCTGGACCGCTTCGGCCTGCAGGTCATGGTCGATCGGTACGCACGGCTCTTTTCTGGGCGGCAACCCGCATGACGCAAAACGCCAATCCCAAGCGAGCGCTGATCATGGGGGCCATGTGGACCGTAGGCACCCGGTGGTCCATCAAGGCACTGGGCTTCGTGAACACCGTCATCATGGCCCGGCTGATCCTGCCTGCTGACTACGGCATCGTGGCCATGGCCATGCTGTTCGTTGCCATGGTCCATGCGATGACAGATCTTGGTGTTGGCACCGCGCTTCTGCGCAAAGGTGAGGTGACCCGCGACGAAATTGACTCTGCATGGAGCCTGAAAATCATCCAGGGCGGGGTGCTTGCCCTTGTGTTGATGGCTGGTGCAACATTTGCCGCCAGCTATTTCAAGGAGCCCAGAGTGCAGGACGTGCTCTGGGTTTTTGCGGCCTGCATGCTCATCGACGGAGCCAGCAACATCGGCCTGACCCTTGCCCAGAAGGACCTGAAGTTTTCCGTCGATTTCCGTGTCAACGTGAGTTCAAACGTGGTGCGGGTCATTGCGACTCTTCTTGCTGGTTATTTTTTAAGGGACTACCGGGCGCTGGTGGTCGGTATCGTCACTGGATATGTTGTGACATTTGTGTTGAGCTACATGCTCCACCCTTATCGTCCTCGCTGGAACACCAGCCGCATGGGGGAAATCTGGGCTGTGACGCGCTGGCTCATGCTTTCATCGTTGGGCACATTTTTTCTGCGAAGAAGCGACGAGATCATCGCAGGGCGGGTGGGCACCACGGAAGAATTTGGTGAGTACCACGTTGGTGGAGACTTGGGGCGCATGCCCGTGAGCGAGCTGGGGCCCCCCATGGTGCGTGCCTTCTTGCCAGTGCTGTCAGCAATCCAGGACGATCTGAAGCGCATCAATGCGGCCGTGCTCAAAACCGTGGCTGCCGTCAACGCTTTGACGATCCCCATCTCTGCAGGTGTTGCAGCGTTCGCCGTGCCTCTGACGGCTGTTGTGCTCGGATCTTCATGGACTCAGGCCGCGTCCTACGTCGCTTTCTATGCGCTGGCTGCGGCTGCCCAGTTCTCTGTCAGCCCTCTAATCACGCTGCTGGTACTGCGTGGCCACACGCGCTCCCTGAGCGCGATAGTCTGGATGGAATTGGTGGTCTTTGTCTTGGGTGTTGTATTGCTGTTGCCAACGTTTCATTTGATCGCCTTGGTATGGGCCCGGCTGATCTCCAGTCTGTTCAACGCGGGTATGACCGCTTTCTACACCCACAAGCTCTGCGATCTGCGGTTCGGCGCGGTGTTGCAGGCCTTGTGGCGCCCTCTAGCTGGCGCGATCGGTCTGTATGTGATTGGCATGGGTGTCACCGCTCTACCGCAGCTTGCAAACTGGCAACAGCTCATTCTCGGTGGGGTGTCGGGTGTGGCGTTCTACGCGGCTTGGGCCTTTCTTAGCTGGTGGTTGGTAGGACGTCCCGAAGGGTTGGAATCCACGGTGGTGGACGTGGTGCAGTCGCGGTTGCGGTTGGCGCGCGGCTGATGCTGGTGAACTTGTCTCCACGCTTTATTGTTCAAGTCCAAGGTAGTGCAATGTCCCTGAAGAAAGTTAATCGATGAAAGTCATGGTCGTCTTCGGCACCCGCCCGGAAGCCATCAAGATGGCGCCGCTGGTCAAGGGCCTGCAGGCCCGCGCCGGCGAGATTGAGACGGTGG
>CAZAIR010000394.1:0-2520 GCA_964485225.1 uncultured Burkholderiaceae bacterium | reverse complement strand
ATGGCTCTACGCCGACGAAGACGGCGTGCTCATTGCCCCCGGACCGCTTTGACGCAGTCGGCTGCGCAAGGTGACCGCGTCGCGGTGGTCTTCAACCGCAACTGTGGCGTTACCACAGGCCTCAACACGCAGCGTTCTGTGCTGCCGCGCGGCGCGGCCCCTTGAAACGATTGCTCGTGCAGCAAGCGGGCCAGGTCGTCGGCTGTACGCGTCGCCACGCCCACGGCGCGGCCTTGTTGCTGGGCCAGGGCTTCGGTCAGGCGGTCTGGCACCGCGTCGACTGGTAGCGGGCTGTCCAGCAACAGGTTCCCGCTGGCCAGATGGGTGCGCACCCGGGTGAAGTCCAGGCCTTTTGCCAGGGTGCGCAGATCGGCCATGGGTAACAAGCCGGTGCCGCCGACGTTGACGGCGCGCAGCAGGGCAAGGTGCTTAGGCATGGCCACAATGCCGCCGCTTTGCCATTCACCGCGCCCCCCATGAAGCCCTGTGCTGCCCTTGCCATCACCTTGTTGATGGCCCTGCCAATCACGACCTCACACGCCAATGGGAGCGCCGTGCCAGCCCAGGCCCAGCCCGCGCCGCCGGCCCTGCCTTTGGCGGCCATGCGCGCCTTTGCTGACACCTACACCCGAATCCGCCAACTGCGCCCCGACGCGCCGCCGCCTGAGCAGCTGATGTTCGGCGCCATGAACGGGCTGCTGCGCGGTTGGGCCGATGACGACGGCGCCGTGTGGTCGCCCGAGGAGCTGGCCCGCCAGCACACCGCCACCACCAAGGGCTTGCGCGGCATGGGCTGGACCACCGGCGTGCGCGACGGCCACCTCGTCGTCGAGCATGTGCGCCCCCGCGGCCCTGCCGCCAGCGCCGGGCTGCGCGTGGGCGACCGCGTGATCGACTTGAACGGCCAAGGTCCGAATCTTGGCTTGGCCCAGCGGCAAGCCTTGACGGAAGCGGAGTCCCTGCAGGTCACGATCTGGCGACCGTCGGCGGAGGCGCTGCTAGCGGTTCGCCTCCAAGCCGCCGACTTGCCTGCACCCGCTTGGCAGGTTCGCCGCAGCGCGCCCGGCGTACTGCACCTGACACCCCCCGACTGGCAGGCCAACGCCGCCACCGACCTGGCGCGCCAACTGGATGCGGCCAGCCGCGAGGCGCCCGTGCGCCGCTTGGTGCTGGACCTGCGCGGCCACAGCGGCGGCGTGCTGAGCGCAGCCGCAGACGTGGCGGCCATGTTCCTGCCCGAGGGCGCCGCGGTGGCCGCCGTGCAGCCCTTGGCGGGTGGCCCGGCCGAGCCCTTGCAAGGCAAGCCGCCCAAGCCCGTGCGCGACCAGTGGCGCACCGTGCCTTTGGTGCTGTGGGTGGACGAGGGCACCGCGGCCGGCACCGAGTTGGTGGCCGCCGCGCTGCAAGACGCAGGCCGCGCCACCGTGGTCGGCCAGCCCACCTTGGGCCATACGCGCATCCGCACGGCGGCCGGCCTGCCGGAGGGCTATGCCTTGGTGCTGGCCACCCACCGCTGGGTGCGCCCCAACCCCGAGCGCGCAGGGCGCGACGCCGGCGTGCAGCCCGATCTGCCGCTGCACACCGACGCCGCCCTGAACGCCTGGCTGGCCGCCCGCTGAAACCGCGATGGAGGCCGTCTTGATCCTGGTTCTGGTCCCGCTGGCCCTCTTGGCCGGCGCGCTGCAATGGCGCGAGCAAGGACGCGAGCATGAGCGCAACCTGCTTCGGTACCGCCAAGCCGCCGACGCCCAGTTCCGCACGCTGGTGGTGCCCTCAGACGACCCGCGCCTGCACTTCGATGGCATGCAGGTGGAGGAGGTGATGGACGAGGAATCGCTGCGCTATGTCAACGAAAGGCTGGCCGGCATCGAGCTGACCCGCTACGCCCGCAACGAAGCAGGCGAGTACTTCATGTTCGTGCACAACCCTGAGGGCAAGCCCTTCTTCAAGCATGTGGAGCACCGTATTGCCAAGGTGGTGCTGAAGGAGCGCTACCAAGCCCCACCTGCGCCACCCGCAGAAGCTTGATCGCTCTTCCATCGAGTGCGCACACGCGCCTTGCGGCTGTTCGTGCGGCCACCAGGAGTCAGCGTGGGCTTGGCGCGGCTTGCGTGGTGCATGAACTCGAACAGGGCCCGTGGCACAGCGTTGCGGCGTTTCGAGGTCCTTTCACCCAACCCTGCGACCTTCAACAGCCCGCTGCCCTGTGGCCCGTTGCGCGCCCCTTGAGCGAGGCGACGCTGAGGCTCACTGAGGCGGTGAGTTGCTGCTTCGGCTGATATGGTGATCGTTGACGATCCTCCTACAAGTAGCTGGGCAGCAATCAAGATGTACCGAGTAGTCAAGTCAGCCTTGTTCGTCGCAACGATTGCGATTTCTCATGCCGCTTCCGCTATGGGTTGCGACAAGGTCGAGCGAGAGGATCAACTGGAAGCATGTCTCGCCGAACAGTTCTCGCTCACGGATTGAACCGCCCCGGGTTTTTAGGAGGCCCGTTGGTTTAAGTCAGGCGATCGCGGC
>CAZAIR010000393.1:0-2522 GCA_964485225.1 uncultured Burkholderiaceae bacterium | reverse complement strand
TGACGCTGAAGAACGCCAGCGTGCCTGTGGCCACCAACTTGGCGGTGTACGGCGGCCCCGAGAGCCGCTACTGCCCGGCCGGCGTGTACGAGTACGTGAAGACCGAAGAAGGCGCCGACCGCCTGCAGATCAACGCCCAAAACTGCGTGCACTGCAAGACTTGCGACATCAAGGACCCGACGCAAAACATCGTCTGGATCACCCCCGAAGGCGGCGGCGGCCCGAACTACGTCGGCATGTGAGCCATGGCGCTGCCCGCGGGCAGCGCCATGCTGACCACCGGCGCTGGGGCCGGAGTGGGCTCGGGGGCCCTCAAACCACCACCGGCTCCGCTTCCAGCACCACCCCGAAGCGCGCCAGCACCGAGGCTTGGATGGCCTGGGCCAAGGTCAGCACCTCGGCCCCACGGGCATCGCCTTTGTTGATCAGCACCAGCGCCTGTTTGTCGTAAACAGCCGCGCCGCCAATGCTTTTGCCCTTCCAGCCGCAAGCATCGATCAGCCAGCCGGCGGCCAGCTTGCAGCGGCCGTCGTCCAGCGGGTAATGAACGATGTGCGGCTCGCGCTCGATCACGGCGCGGCACTGCTCAGCACTGACCACCGGGTTCTTGAAGAAGCTCCCCGCATTGCCCCACACCGCGGGGTCGGGCAGCTTGGCGCGGCGGATGGCGCACACCCAGTCGAACACGTCCTGCGGCGTGGGGTCGGCCACCCCGGCGGCCGCTTGCGCGCGCTGCAGGTCGAGGTAGCCCAACTCAGGCACCCACACCTTGGGGCAGCGCAAGCGCACGCGCAGGATCACGCTGCGACCCGCCAGGTGCTGCTTGAACACGCTGTCGCGGTAGCCAAAGTGGCAAGCTGCAGCACCCAAGGTGACGACCCGCCCCGTCATCAGATCCAAGGTGTCCAGGCTGTCGAAACGGTCCTTCAGCTCCACCCCGTAAGCACCGATGTTCTGCACCGGCGAGGCGCCCACCGTGCCGGGAATCAGCGCCATGTTCTCCAGGCCCGCCACCCCTTGCGCAAGGCTCCAAGCCACGGCATCGTGCCAGCGCTCGCCCGCCCCGAACTCCAACACCCAGTCGTCACCGGCGTCCAGCAGGCGCCGCCCGGGCACCTCCACCTTCAGCACCAGGGGTTGCAGGTCGCGCGTCAGCACGAGGTTGGATCCACCGCCCAAAATGAACTTGCTCGCGCGGCCCCAGTCGGGGTGGTTGACCACCCAGCGCAGGTCGGCCTCGGAGCGAATGCGCACCAGCCGGCGCGCCCGTGCGGGCAGGCCAAAGCTGTTGTAGGGGCGCAAGTCGAGGTCGTGCTCGATCACAGGCGCCAATTGATTTGCTTCCATCACCGAGAATTGTGGTCGCCAAACCACCTCTGTCAGACGCCCATGCCTTCCTTTGACGCTGTTCTTGAACCCAATTTGGTCGAAATCCGCAACGGTGTGGACAACGCCGCCAAAGAAGTCGGCACCCGCTTCGATTTCAAAGGCACCGGTGCCAAGGTCGAGCTCAAGGGCAAAGACAAGGAATCGACCATCGAACTGACGGGCGACTCGGACTTCCAGCTGGAACAACTGGAAGCCGTGGTGCTCGACAAGATGACCAAGCGCAAGGTCGAGATCACCTACTTCGACCGCAGCGGCAAGATCGAGAAGCTGGGCGGCGACAAGGTCCGCAAAACCTGGCAGGTGCGCAACGGCATCCCCACCGATGTGGCGAAAAAGATCGTCGGCAAGGTCAAGGACAGCAAGCTGAAGGTTCAAACCAGCATCCAAGGCGATGCGGTGCGGGTCACGGGCAAAGACAAAGACATCCTGCAAGCCGCCATCGCCCTGCTGCGCAAAGAGATCGACGACCTGCCGCTGCAGTTCAACAACTTCCGTGATTGATCTGCGCGCAGCCGCCCTGGCGGCCCTGCTGGCGCTCACAACGCACAGCAGCAGCCTGGCGGGCCCCAGCGTCAGCCTGAACGGGCACCTTGGCCCCCAAGCAGCTTTGCTGGTCATCGACGGCCAGGTGCGCACCGTGCGCGTCGGCCAATCCTTGGACGGCGTGAAGCTGCTGAGCGTGTCGGATGGTCAAGCCGTGGTGGAGATCCAAGGCCGACGCGTCAATCTGGCCCTGGGCGCCACGCCCGTGGCCCAAGGCGGCGGCATCAACACCAGCAGCGCCGGGCGCATCGTGATGCGCGCCGACTCGGGCGGCCACTTCGTGACGGCGGGCAGCATCAACGGCCGCCCCACCCGCTTCATGGTCGACACCGGTGCCACCTCGGTCACGCTGGGCATGGCCGAAGCCCAAGCCTTGGGGCTTCGCTTCCAAGACGGCCAACGCGTGATGGCCAACACCGCCAACGGCACCGTACAGGGCTTTGCCATCACGCTAGAGCGGGTCCGCATCGGCGACGTGGAGGTTTACGGCGTTCCCGCCTTGGTGCTGCCCGCCTCCACCAGCACCGTGCTGCTGGGCAACAGCTACCTGAACCGCTTCAAACTGCGGCGCGAGAACGACACGCTCACCC
>CAZAIR010000392.1:0-2529 GCA_964485225.1 uncultured Burkholderiaceae bacterium | reverse complement strand
TCTACCCCCCAATGCCCCAGAGCCGGTATGTCCAGAATGACGGCTCTGCCTTCACGCGCTTCAACAGCGCCGCCGGCGTGAAACCTGTGATCCTGCGTGCTTGGCGGATCATGTGGGACTGGTCGGCGTAGCCGGCTGCCGCGGCGACGTCGGGCCAATCGATGTCTTCCTGGCCGCCTTCCTGGGCCAGGGCTTCGAAGAATGCACGCTCGGCGCGTCCCATCGCGAAGATCTCTCGGTGGGGCAGTCCCAGCCACTGCTTGAAGCGCCGCTCGAACTGGCGGGCGCTGCGCCCCTTGCCGCTCAATGCCGCACGCCGGGCCAGATCCTCACACCAGTCGTGGATGCGTTCTCGCCGGTGAATTGACCGGGTTTGCTCTGCGCGCCACAGGGGCCCGATGAACTGCTCAATGAGCATCATCCGGCTGGGGCTGTCCGGCGCCTCCAGCACCAGCCGCAGGAAGCCGTGCCAGGTAGGTGGCAGCACCTCATGTGCATCCGCCCACTGGTCCAGCCACTGGCCGGCGTCCACTCCGGTCAGGCGTCTCAATGCCTCAGGCCTGAAGTTGAGCATCAAGCCGTTAAACGGCGGTGAGCACCAAGTGGTCACCGGGCTCCGTTGGGGACCGTTGAAGGTGATGCGGGGAAGTGCCCGCCTGCGATGTGCGCAAGCCCGTTCGCCGCCGACATCACACCACTCGCCTTGCCCTTCGATCCACCATGACACTGTGCAGTAGGGCGATGCCGGGTAGTGGTTGAAGAAATCGGCGTCGGCGCTAAGTTGCGCCGCATCGCAGCGCCTGGACATCGCCGCCAGCACGCAGCCCGAGAGCTCGTGCGTGGGCAACCACAGCTGGCCATCACTGAGAGGAAGCGTGGTGGGGCAGAGGTGCATCTTGGCGGTCGACATGCGAATACCTGGTCGCATCGGGTGTGTCGGTGGCGTTCTATCCCGGCTCAGGGCAGGCAGGCACCATCCAGGCCATGACATCCTCGACGCTGATTCCCGTTTGTGAAGACATCTGGCAGGTGCGGCAGGCACTTGTGGTCAATGGCGTGCCGGCACACACGCGGATGACCGTGGTCCGGCTGGCCAGAGGCCAACTTTGGGTGCATTCGCCAGTCGCACTGAGCGCCGAGCTGATCACCCAGCTGCAGCAGCTTGGCCTGGTGGTGGCGGTGGTCGCCCCGAATTGTGCCCACCATCTGTTTGCCGGCGCGTTCATGCAGGCCTTTCCGCAAGCCAAGGTGTACCTGGCACCGGGGCTGGCGCGCAAGCGGCCAGACCTGGCGGGCCATCCCATGCCCGACGAGCCCGGCAGCTGGCAGCCTGAGCTGGCCTACCACCTGTGGCGCGGCATGCCGCTGATCAACGAGACGGTGTGGTTCCACGTCCGCAGCGGCACCCTCATCCTCACCGATATATGCCAGTGGTGGGTAGGTGAAGCCTTGCCCTGGCAGGCAGCGCTGTGGGCGCGGCTGACGCGGGTGCGGGGCCGCATGGGTGTGCCACTGCATGTCCGCGCCATGGTGCGTGACGCCGAGGCCGCCGCCGCTAGCGCGAAGCAGATCCTGAACTGGCCCATCCGGCGTATCAGCTTGGCGCACGACGCGCTCATTGAAACGCGGGCCCACGAACAACTGGCCCTGGCACTTGCGCCTCTGCTCCGCCGAGGGCGCTGAGCCCTTGGCGGCCGGAACACGGCCTGTACCAAGGCGATCCAAGCGCGTCAACGCGACGCTTCGATCAGCAGCGCCACCAGCGACATGGCCAGCCAGCCTGGGTGGCGGCCGCGGGTGGCGATCAGCACAGTCATGGCCCCAGCGAACATGCCCAGCTCGATCAGACGGGCTAGCACGCGGGTCATGTCGCTGGCGGGCCAGGCGGCCAGCGCAACGAGCATGGCCGCCATGCACCATCCCAGCAAGGTCAACACATGCCAGCTGGCCCAGAGGATGCGCAAATGTCGTTCCCGCAGCACCTCGCCGCCAAAGGTCGGGACGACGGTGCCGCGGCGAAGCCGTCGGAAGATGAGCACCTCGCCCATGACGGTGTGGGCCAGCCCGGTGGCAAAGGCCATCGCGGCGGCGGCAAGCAACCAGGTGTTCACGGGGCTCCCATCGGTGGATGTCTGAAAAGGAATCACGCATGGACTGCCCCGGGCAGGTGCCGGGCCCGCCGACAGCCCGCTTTCGACAGCACCGCCGGTGAAAGGCGCACCCATGTCATCGCCGCACTGGGCTGCGGCCGCCAGTCTTGGCCAAGGACGCCGATACCGAGCAGGTGAGCCCCGAGTCTGCCAGCAGCGGTGCACTGGGCATAGAACGCTTCCGACATGGCAGCGCTGGAACTTGTGGGTTTCCGAACGCGAGTGCTGAACATCCGCTCTCCGGAGGCCTACCGCGCCGCTCACAGCTTCCGCTTGGGGTCGTCCACTGCCGACCGTGGACGTCCGCTACTCGGCGGCTCAAGTTGAGGGTCAGCTTTCCGGCGGCGAGGTCGGGCGGCCGGCCGGCGCTGGCCGACCC
>CAZAIR010000391.1:0-2536 GCA_964485225.1 uncultured Burkholderiaceae bacterium | reverse complement strand
GGCGCACGGTGGACTTCAAGAACACCGTCATCGTGATGACCAGCAACCTGGGCTCACAACACATCATGGCGCTGGCCGGACAGGACGAGGATGTCGTCCGCGAGGCGGTGATGAAGGAGGTCAAAGTCCACTTCCGCCCCGAGTTCCTGAACCGCATCGACGAAACCGTGGTCTTCCACGCGCTGGGCGCCGACCACATCCTGTCGATTGCCCGCATCCAGCTGCGCGCCCTTGAAGAGCGCCTGGCCGGTCAGGACATGAAGCTGGAGGTCAGCGAGGCCGCGTTGCAGGAGTTGGCCAAGGTTGGATTCGACCCCGTGTACGGTGCACGACCCCTGAAGCGCGCCATTCAACAGCGCATCGAGAACCCGGTGGCCAAGCTCATCTTGCAGGGTCGATTCGGCCCGAAGGATGTGGTGCCGGTCGATCTTGTCGATGGCGACTTTCACTTCGGGCGCACCGTTCACTGAGCGGCGTTGTTCTCCGCGTCATCGGCGTTGGCCTCGGCCGCGCTGATGACGCGCGAGTAAGGCGACAGCACCGGCACCAACTGGGCGTAGATCTTGGGCGTGCCGGCCAGCACTTCGCGCTGGTGCAGGAAATCTGACTCGCCGGTGAAGTTGCCCACCAGGCCACCGGCCTCGGTGATGATCAGCGAGCCCGCGGCTACGTCCCAGGGCGACAGGCCGGTTTCGAAGAAGGCGTCGTAGTAGCCAGCGGCCACGTAGCAGAGGTCCAGCGAAGCGGCACCCGGGCGGCGCACGCCGGCGGTTTGCTGGATCACGGTCTCGAACAGCGCCAGGTAGCGCTTCACGTTGTCGCCCTTGCGGAACGGGAAGCCGGTGCCCACCAGGGCGTCCTTCAGGCGGGTGCGCTTGCTCACGCGCAGGCGGCGGTCGTTCAGGTAGGCGCCACGGCCTTTGCTGGCGTGGAACAGGTCGTTCCGGGTGGGGTCATACACGACGGCTTGCTGCACCACGCCACGGTGGGCCAGCGCGATGCTGACGGCATAGATCGGCAGGCCATGGATGAAGTTGGTGGTGCCATCCAGCGGGTCGATGATCCACTGGTACTCGCTGCGCTGGTTGCCGTGCTCTTTGCCCGATTCCTCGGCCAAGATGGCGTGCTCAGGGTAGGCCTCGAGCAGCGTCTTGATGATGGCCGCCTCGGCCGCCTGGTCCACCTCGGTGACGAAATCGTTGTGCGACTTCGTGCCCACCTTCAAGATGTCCAGATCGAGCGAGGCCCGGTTGATGATGGAACCGGCGGTACGTGCGGCCTTGATGGCGACGTTGAGCATGGGGTGCAGCGATGCGGCAGCGGTCATGGATGTCCTGCTTCTGGGGTGAGGTGGGCTAGCGATGGAAAAGAGCGCCGACCTGTGACGGCCGGGATAATCGCGGGATTCTACTGATCCAAACTTCACCTTCTGCCGTGCAAAACACACGCTTCGTTCTCGTGCGCACCAGCCACCCCGGCAACGTGGGCGCGGCCGCACGGGCCATGAAAGTGATGGGTTTCCGTGACATGGTCTTGGTGCAGCCCCGCTTTGCCGACGTGCTGAGCCATCCGGACACCTTGGCCTTTGCCAGCGGCGCGCTGGATGTGTTGGATCACGCCCGCGTGGTTGACACCCTGACCGAGGCCTTGGACGGCGTGCAGTTCGTGGCCGGCACGGCCATGACGCCGCGTGATTTCGGCCCGCCTTGCCATGCGCCACGCAGCCTGTTCCCCCAGCTTGCATTGGATGGGCCGTCCGTGGGCTTCGTGTTCGGCAGCGAGCGTTTTGGTTTGTCCAACGAGGACGTGTACCGCTGCCACGCGGTGCTCAGCATCCCCACCGCACCCGACTACGGCTCGCTCAATCTGGCCCAAGCGGTGCAGTTGCTGGCCTACGAGTGGCGGCAGGCGCTGGGGGGCTTCACAGTCACGCCACGCACCGCGCCGCCCGAGCTGGCCGATGCGCCGGCGGTGCAGGGCTTGCTCGATCACTGGGAGCAGGCCCTGGTGCAGATCGGCTTCCTCGACCCTGCAGCACCCAAAAAGCTGATGCCGCGCCTGAACCAGCTCTTCAACCGTGCCGGCCTGCAGGCCGAGGAGATCCACATCCTGCGCGGCATTGCCAAAACCATGCAGAAAACGGCCACCGGCACGGCCACACGAACGGCCACACCCACCGGCCCCGAGCCTTGTTGACGACGGACAGCACCCCGACCTGACCGCCCTCAGCCCTGCTTGAAAGCTCCCATGCCCCTGTTTGACCGCATCCGTGAAGACATCGCCTGCATCCTTGAACGCGACCCCGCTGCGCGCAGCGCTTGGGAGGTGTTCTGGTGCTACCCCGGCCTGCACGCCATCTTCATCCACCGCCGCGCCCATTGGCTCTGGCGCCGTGGCTTCACCACGCTGGCGCGCTTTGTTTCGCACCTGAATCGCTGGTTCACGGGCATCGAGATCCACCCCGGCGCACAGTTCGGCCGCCGCGTGTTCATCGACCACGGCATGGGCATCGTGATCGGCGAGATGGCCGAGATCC
>CAZAIR010000390.1:0-2541 GCA_964485225.1 uncultured Burkholderiaceae bacterium | reverse complement strand
GGCAACAGCTACCTGAACCGCTTCAAACTGCGGCGCGAGAACGACACGCTCACCCTCGATCGAGCGTATTGAGCCGAGGAGCCGCGCCCTACCATCGCGGCCCCCATTGTTCGTTGCCCGGTCCGCCATGCGTTCTTGCAAGCCCCTCGCCCATGTTCTGCTGTGTTTCGCGCTCGCCAGCCCGCTGGCCATGGCGCAAAACGCCAAGGCTGGCCGCTTCTATGAAGACGCACTGAAGCGCTACCAAGCCCAAGACCTGGACGGTGCCACCATCCAGCTCAAGAACGCGCTGAAAGAAGACCGCAAGTTCCTGCCCGCGCTGATGCTGCTGGGCCGTGCTTCGCTGGAAAACAGCAGCCCTGGCGCCGCCGAAGGCGCATTCCTGACTGCCCTGGATTTGGGCGCCAACCGCTCTGAGGTGGCCGTGCCGCTCGCTCAAGCCTTTGTCGCCCAGGGCAAACACGCACTGATGCTGGCAGAGCCCCGGCTGCAACCGAGCGGCCTCCCCCCCGCCGTGCAAAGCCGGCTGCTGCTGGTGCGTGCCGCCGCCCAGGTGGACCTGGGTGATGAACGGGCCGCCACGGCGTCCATTGCCCAAGCCCGCCAACTCACCCCCGACCAGGCTGATGTGTGGCTGGCCGAAGTGCCGATGCGCTTGCGCAACCAGCAGCTCGACGCCGCCATGGTGGCCATCAATGAAGCCCTCAAGCGCGCCCCAGAAGACGCCGACGCCATCTACCAGCGCGCCAGCGTCAGCCACCTGCGCAACGCACTCGACGACGCACTGCGCGATTACAGCGCTGTGTTGGCCCGCGACCCCGACCACCTCGATGCCCTGCTGGCCCGTGCCGGTATCGCGCTGGACCGAGGTCAAACCGATGCTGCCCAGGCGGACATCCAGCGCATCCAACAGCGCTACCCCAAAGACCCACGTGCGGAGTACCTCAGCGCCCTGGTCGCAGAACGCCGCGGCGATCGCAAAGCTGCGCAGGCAGCCCTGGCCCGGGTCACGGCGCTCATCGACGTGGTGCCGATCGAATTCATCCGCTACCGCCCACAAATCGTCATGCTGGGCGGCCTGGCCCACCACGGCCTGAACCAGCCCGAAAAGGCCCGGCCTTACTTGGAAACCGTGGTTCGGCAACAGCCTCGCAACCCTGTCAGCAAGCTGCTGGCCCAGGTGCTGTTCAGTGCGGGTGAGGTTGAAAACGGCATCCAGCTGCTGGAAGCCTACCTGCGCCTACAGCCCCAAGACGCACAGGCCTTGGCTTTGCTGGCCGCCGGCCACAGCGCCGTCGGCCGCAACGCCAAAGCCACACAGCTCATGACGCAGGCCTTGAGCACCCGCGACAGCCCTGAACTGCGTGGCGTGCTCGGTCAGGCCCTGATGCGTGCCGGCCGCTTCGAGTCGGCCCAATC
The DNA here is from genome assembly GCA_964485225.1 of uncultured Burkholderiaceae bacterium. Classification (GTDB taxonomy): domain Bacteria; phylum Pseudomonadota; class Gammaproteobacteria; order Burkholderiales; family Burkholderiaceae_C; genus Inhella. The sequence goes on along the minus strand of CAZAIR010000390.1, from coordinate 1,122 downwards.
CGAGCTGGAGAACGCTTGGAAGCGCAACCCTGCCAACACCGCGACGGGTACCAACTTGGCCATGCTCTACCTGCGCACCAACCAGCCTGCTCGCGCTGTGGAAGTGGCCCGAACGCTCGTCAAACAGGCCCCGGATCAAGCCAGCTTGCAGCACCTGATGGGCATGAGCCTGGCCGCCAACCGCGACAACAAAGGCGCCCGCACCGCCTTTGAGCAGGCTCTGAAGCTGGAGCCCAACCTGCCCAGCGCCCACATGAGCTTGGCGAGGCTGGAGGCCAACGCCGGCCAGTTCGCTGCCGCGCAAAAGCGCCTTCAAAGCCTGCACGAACGCGACCCTGTGCAGGTCGAGCCCATGCTCGAGCTTGCCGCCTTGGCCCGCCGGCAGCAACAGTCCGACCAGGCCGAGCGTTGGCTCGAACGCGCCGCCTTGGTAGCCGGCCCGCGCGAGCTGCGCCCGCACTTCGCCCAGGTCGAGCTGCTGCTGGATCTCAACCGCCCCGATAAAGCCGCCGCAGCTGGCAAAGCCCTGCTGGGCAAAGCGCCAGAGGACCCGGCAGCGCTTCAGGCCTATGGCCGCGCCTTGGTAGCCAACGGCGAGTTCGGTGTGGCCAAAACCATGCTGGCCCAGGCCTCACGGCGCCAAGCCTTCGACGCCCAAGCCCTCACCACCATAGCCGGTCTCCAGCTACAGGCCCGCGACCTCCCCGGTGCGGCCTACACCCTGGGCAAGGTGCTCGAAGCCGAACCGCGCAACCCCCGCGCTCTGCTGCTGCAAGGCACGGTCGCCATGCAACAAGGCGAGCTTGGCGCCGCCGCCAAGCACGTCAACCTGTTGCTGCAGGTGCAGCCCCGTGCCAGCACCAGCCACTTGTTGGCGGCCGAACTGGCGATGGCCAACAAGCAACCTGTCGCCGCCCTCACTGCCCTGCGCAAAGCGCATGAAGTGGATCCCAACACCGCCACCACCGTGCGCCTGATGCTGCACCTGGCCGAATTCGACAAGGGGAACGCAGCCCAAGCCACGGCCGAGGCCTGGCTCGCCCGCGTGCCCCGGGACATTGCGGTGCGGCGCGCTTTGGCCGAACACCTCGCCGCCCGTAAGCAGTGGCCCGCCGCCAAAAG
>CAZAIR010000389.1:0-2544 GCA_964485225.1 uncultured Burkholderiaceae bacterium | reverse complement strand
GACTGGGCCAACCTGCTGCTGCGCTGGGCCCACGTCATCACGGCCATCGCCTGGATCGGCTCCTCGTTCTACTTCGTCTTCCTGGACAGCAGCCTCACCAAGCCGACCGCGCCCGACCTGCTGGCCAAGGGCGTGGACGGCGAGCTGTGGGCCGTGCACGGCGGCGGCTTCTACAACCCGCAAAAGTACCTGGTGGCGCCCAAGAGCCTGCCCGAGAAGCTGCACTGGTTCTTCTGGGAAAGCTACTCCACCTGGCTCACCGGCTTCGCGCTGTTCACGGTGCTGTACCTGGCCAACGCCAGCCAGTTCCTGATCGACCCGAGGGTGTTCGCCTGGGGCTCCAGCGGGGCCGCAGTGGCCGCGTCGCTGGGCTTCATCTTCGGCTTCTGGTTCGTCTACGACCTCCTCTGCCGCTGGTTGGGCGAGAAGGACGGCCGGGCAAGCGGTGACGCGCGCGTCGGCGCGGCGGTGCTCGTCGTGGTCGTGGCCGCCACCTGGGCCGCCTGCCAGCTGTTCGCCGGCCGCGCCGCCTTCGTCATCGTCGGCGCCATGATGGCCACGGCCATGAGCGCCAACGTGATGGTCTGGATCATTCCCGGCCAGCGCAAGGTCATCGCGCAGATGAAGGCCGGGCAGCCCGTCGAGGCCATCCACGGCCAGCGCGGCAAGCAGCGCAGCGTGCACAACACCTACTTCACGCTGCCGGTGCTGGTGGCCATGCTCAGCAACCACTACGGCTTCCTTTACCAAGGCCCGCATGCCTGGGCCGTGCTGGTGGCGCTGATGCTGGCCGGCGCGCTCATCCGCCACAGCTTCGTGGCCCGCCACCGCGCCCTGGTGAACGGCACGCCCGTGCCGTGGTGGACGGCGGGCGTGGGCGTGGCCCTCATCGTCGCCACCGCCGTGGCCCTGGCGCCCGCGCCCAAGCCCGCCGCCATTGCAGTCGCCCCCGTGACCCTGGCCGAGGTGCAGCAGGTGATGTCCCAGCGCTGCCTGATGTGCCATGGTGAGGCTGTGCAGCAAAAGGGCGTCGCCCTGCACACGCCCGCGCTCTTGCAACAGCATGCGGCCAATGTGGCGATGCAGCTGCGTACGCACGCCATGCCAATGAACAACGCCACGCAGATGACCGAAGCCGAGCGCGAACTCGTCATCCGCTGGGTGCAGGAGGGCGCGAAGTGAGCGGCACCGAACGTCCGATCCGGTTTTGGCACCAAGGTGAGGTCGTCGAGCTGAGTACCGACACGCCCACCCGCAGCGTGCTGAACTGGCTGCGCGAAGACGCGCACTGCACCGGCACCAAAGAAGGCTGCGCCGAGGGCGACTGCGGCGCTTGCACCGTGGTGGTGGGCAGCTTGGATGCGAACGGCGCGCTGCAGCTGCAGCCCATGAACAGCTGCCTGCAGTTCCTGCCCACGCTGGACGGCAAGGCGCTGTTCACGGTGGAAGACGTCGGCGGCCACGGCGAGCCCCTGCACCCCGTGCAGCAGGCCCTGGTGGACTGCCACGGCTCGCAATGCGGCTTCTGCACGCCGGGCTTCGTGATGACGCTGTGGCACCAGTGGGAAACGCGCGGCGCGACGCCGCCCGACCGCCAGCAGCTGGCCGACGCCCTGGCCGGCAACCTGTGCCGCTGCACGGGCTACCGCCCCATCCTGGACGCCGGCGAATGTGCGCTGCGCCAAGAGGGCCCGCTGCTGGACCGAGAACCAGTCGAAGCGGCGCTGCAGGCCCTGGCGCAAGACCCCCCGCTGGCGCACGCCGGCTTCCACGCCCCGCGCACGCTGGATGAATGCGCGGACCTGGTCGCCACCAAGCCGCAGGCCACCTTGCTGGCCGGCGCCACCGACATCGGCCTGTGGGTCAACAAGCAATTCCGCGACCTGGGCGAGGTGATCGACCTCGGCCGCGTCGACGAACTCAAGGCCATCGAGCGCACCCCCACGCACCTGCGCATCGGCGCCGGGGCCTCGCTGGAAGCCGCCTGGGGCGCGCTGGCCGCGCAGTGGCCGGCGCTGAAAGAACTCTGGCTGCGCTTTGCCTCGCCGCCTGTGCGCTTCGCCGGCACGATGGGCGGCAACGTCGCCAACGGCTCGCCCATCGGCGACTCGGCGCCGGTGCTCATCGCCCTGGGCGCGCAGATCGAACTGCAGCAGGGCGACCTGGTCCGCCGCATGCCGCTGCAGGACTTCTACCTCGACTACATGAAGAACGCGCTGATGCCCGGCGAGTTCGTCAGCGGCATCGCCGTACCCCGGGGCCAGGGCGGGCAGCTGCGCGCCTACAAGATCAGCAAGCGCTTCGACTGCGACATCTCGGCCGTGTGTGCCGGCCTGTGGATCCGGCTCGACGGCGACATCGTGCGCGGGGTGCATTTCGCCTTCGGCGGCATGGCCGGCATCGTGCGGCGCGCCTGGGGTGCAGAGAACGCCTTGCTCGGCCAGTCCTGGAACGAGACCGCGCTGCAGGCCGCCCAGGCCGCGCTGGCGCAGGACTTCAAGCCGCTGTCGGACATGCGCGCCAGCGCCGGCTACCGGCTGCAGG
>CAZAIR010000388.1:0-2547 GCA_964485225.1 uncultured Burkholderiaceae bacterium | reverse complement strand
GACAGCGAAATCATCTACGTGCACAAGGTCGACTCGAAGCACATGCTGGGCATGTACTCCAAGATCGGCCGCCGCGCGCCGCTGCATTGCACCGCCATCGGCAAGGTGCTGATGGCTTGGGAGCACCCAGCCCGCCGCGATCGGATCCTGGACGGCGCCGAGTTCAAGCGCTTCCGCGACAAAACCATCACGGAGCGCGGCGCCTTCTTGGCCGAGCTGGAGCGCACCCGCGAGCAAGGCTTCGGCGAAGACCGCGAAGAGTTCGACGATCACATCCGCTGCCTGGGCGTGCCCATCTTCGACCGCCTGAACCAGCCCATCGCCGGCCTCAGCATCTCGTTCCCCACCTTCCGCTTCCAGGAGTCGGTGGCGGCCGAGGTGGTGGGTTTGCTGACCGAAGCCAGCCGCGAGATCTCGACCAAGCTGGGCTGCACCCGCTTCCCGCTGGGCGCTGCGGCGCTGGCAGGCGCCTGAAAGCGGCCTGAACGCGGCCTAGCCGCCGTTCGCCCGCAGCGCTTCCCGCACCGCCGCCAACTGGCGGCGTGACACCACCAACCACTCGTTCACCGGCGCCACGCGCACGGCCCAGTTGTCGCTGCCCGCTTGGTCCAAGGGCAAGGGCTCAGCGTCGCCCAAATCCACTTCGGCGTGGCGGCCCAGCTCCCGCACTGCAGCTTTGGCCACCAGGGCATTGCGATGGATGCGCAAAAACCGGCCGGCCAAGCGCTGCTCCCAGTCGCCCAGGCTGCCGTCCAATGTGTAGCGGGCCTCAGGGGTGCGCACCGTCAGGTACTTCAGCTCGGCCTTGAAATACAGCACCTGCGCCATCGGCACCCGCACCAGGCGGCCACGCTCAACGATGGTGATCACATCGCTGTCGTCGGCCACCAGCTCAGGCTCGCCCGCGCTGTGGGCCAGGGCTTCACGCTCGCGCCGACGCTGAGCCACACGCTGTAGCGCGGCTTGCAGGCGCTCCACACGCACCGGCTTGGCCAGGTAATCGGTGGCATCCAACTCAAAGGCTTGCAGGGCGTGGCCGGCGTGGGCGGTCACGAACACCACCGCCGGGCTGCGCGGCAGCTCGCGCAGCGCGCGCGCCAGTTGCAGGCCGTCCATGCCGGGCATTTGCACATCCAACAGCAGCAGGTCGCAGGCGTTGTCGCGCAGCCAAGCTAGCACCTGCGCACCGCTGCCGGCCTCAGCCACCACCTCGGCGTGCGGGTCGCGGCACTGGGCCAGCAGCTGGCGCAGGCGCACGCGGGCCAGCGGCTCGTCGTCGGCCAGCAGCACCCGCAGCGGCGGCTCCAAAAGCAGTGGGGTGCTCATACCAGGGCCATGGCCGCAGCCGAAAGGGGCAAGGAGAGCCGGACGCTGAAGCGATCGGCGCTGTGTTCGATGTGGCACTGAGCGGCCACGTCGTGCATCAGGTGCAGGCGTTCGCGCACGTTGTCCAGCGCCATGCCGTGGCCGGGGTGGCCCACGGCGCCCAGGGTGTTACGCACCAAGAGTTCCACGCGGTCACCGCGGCGGCGGGTGCGCACCAGCAGTTCGCCGCCGTCGGCGTTGGGCTCCACGCCGTGGCGCACGGCGTTCTCCACCAAAGGCTGCAGCAGCAGCGGGGGCAGCACGGCGGCATCGGCACCGGGGTCGAGCTGCCAATCGATGCGCAGGCGCTCGCCAAAGCGCAACTGCTCGATGTCGAGGTAGCGGCGCGCCAGGGCGATCTCTTGGCCCAGGGTGCTGGCGCCTTCGGGGGCGGCCAGCGCGGCTTGAAACAGCTCGGCCAGGTCTTCCAGCACGCGCTCAGCCCGCTGCGGGTCCAGACGCACCAGGGCCACGGCGGTGTTCAAGGTGTTGAACAAAAAGTGCGGGCGGATGCGCGACTGCAGCTCCACCAAGCGCGCCTGCATGCCCGTGGGCCCCAGCGCCTTGGCGCGCAGGCGCAGGCCTTGCAGCAGCACGGCAGCGCCCAAGGCGCCGCTGGCCCCAGCCGCGAGGGCGCCCACCAGCGGCAGCTCGCCGGTGTCGCTCAGCCAAGCATTCACCAGGCCCCAGGGCAGCAGTACGCACACCGCGCCGTAAGCCGACAGCACGGGCACCGCCCACTGCAGCGGCCACCGCGAAAGCAGGCGCTGCGCACCGCAAACGCTGGTGAGCCACAACAGCACCGCAGGCAGGGCCACGGTGCAGGCCTCGCTGAAGCGCATCGACCACTGGGCGGCATCGCGCGCGTTCACGCCCGTGCCCAAGGCCAGCACCGCCAGCAGGCCGGCCACCGCGCGCAGCACCACGCCCACATGGCACAGGTCGAACACGCTGACCGGTGCGGGGCGGGGGGCTTCGTCGAGGAAGGTGGTGGTGTCGTTCAATGGGGTCGGCTTGGCAGAGGGCGCTTTCTAGAATCGTAGGCGACGCAACACCGGACTTTCCATGTCTCACGATCCCCTGGCCAACAAAGCCCAAGCCTGGTCTGCCCTCTTCGCCGAACCCATGAGCGAGCTGGTGCAGCGCTACACCGCCAGCGTGGGCTTCGACCAGCGCCTGTGG
>CAZAIR010000387.1:0-2554 GCA_964485225.1 uncultured Burkholderiaceae bacterium | reverse complement strand
TTCCGGCCGGCGGGCTGCCTCGCCGTCGGCCCCGCCTCACCTCGAACGTTAGGCCGCACAAACGACACCGATGCTGCCCGATCGCACAACTCGCATGCACAACGATGCCGCCAGTCGATGAATACTGAAGACTTTGTCGCTCACGTCAGAGAACGCTGCGTTGATGGGCTGGTTGAGGAGTACTCAGCGATGTTCACCAACATGGCGATCACAAGCGCCACCGACCCCGGCATGCGAGAACTTGCACAGGTGTGGAAGTCGGCAAGTCCAGAACTCCAAACTACCCTGAGAAGCTACATCCGCCTCGGTTCGCAGAACACCGCGGCGATGATCCTTGCCATGCTGGATGAAGATCTCGGCCACACTGAACTAAGCCTGCCGCTGCTGGCTAGGCAGCCCGATGGAAGCCTCCGCAGTGTGAGTCAGGATCTTCTGAGTCACTTCTGGGCCCAAGAAGAGGACGCAGGAAGAGTCAATCAACATCGCCCCAGGCCGTAGCAGTGCGGCCTAATCGGGTAGCCAGGGGTATCTAGCCCCCAGCCCCCACACCACCCACCATGCGGGTCCGCAGTGGGCGGTTCAACCAGTTGGCACGCTCGACGAAGCCGTTATGTCGAGTAGCCCTGCGCCTTGCACCACAGCTCTTTGACGCTGACCAGGCCTTGCGCCTTCAGCCACGCGTTGGACATCGCCTGCTGCGTCACCGGGGTTCGTGCCATGTGCCAGTAGCCGTGGCTGCTGACCCCGTGCTGGATGGCCGACTTCAGGCTCACGCCCAAGGCCAGCAGGTGGCGTATCTTCGTGCGCGCCCAGCGCCACTGCTTCCAGTAGCACATGCGCATGCGCCGTCGCAACCACTCGTCCAGCTCGGGCACCGGGCGGTAGTACTGGCTGATGCCGAAATACCCCATCCAGCCCCGCACGTATCTCCCCAGCTGTTGCAGCCGGTACTCCATCGAGACGCCCCAGCTGCGCTCCGTCAGCTCACGCACCCGATGCTTGAAGTTCGCCAGCGCCTTGTCGGCCCAGCGCACCTTGTTGCCTTGGATGGTGAAGCTCAGGAAGCTGCAGTCCCGCATCGGCGCCACCCGGCTTTTGGCCGGGTTGACCTTCAGCTTCAGGACCGTCTGCAGGTATCGCGTGATGCTGCGCATCACCCGCTCTCCCGCGCGTTCGCTTTTGACCAGGATCACCAGGTCGTCGGCGTAGCGGGCGAAGCGGTGGCCCCTGCGTTGCAGCTCTTGGTCGAGCGGGTGCAGCAGGATGTTGGCCAGCAGCGGTGACATCGGTCCGCCTTGCGGCGTGCCGATTTCGCTGGGCTCGACGTGCTCACCGACCAGCACCCCGGCGCGCAGGTAGCGGCCGATCAGGGCCAGCAGCCGCCGGTCGGCGATGGTCCTGCCCAGCAGGCTCATCAGCAGGTCATGGTTGACCGTGTCGAAGAACTTGGCCAGGTCGAGGTCCACCGCGATGCGGTAGCCGTCCTTGACGTGGGCCTGCACCTGGCGGATCGCCTGGTGTGCATTGCGGCCCGGTCGGAAGCCGAAGCTCGAGTCCGAGAACGTCGGATCGAAGATCGGCGTGAGCACCTGGGCGATGGCTTGCTGGAGCACCCGGTCAAGGATGACCGGGATGCCCAGCAGCCGGCGGCCGCCGTCGGGCTTGGGGATTTCGACCCGTCGCACCGGCTGCGGGCCGTAGCGCCCTTCGTTGATCTGCTCTCGCACGCGCGGCCAGTGTTCGCGCGCGTAGGCGGGGAAGTCCGCAATGCTCACGCCGTCAATGCCCGGCGCGCCTTTGTTGGCCTTCACCCGCTTCCACGCGCGCGACAGGTTGTCGCTGTCCAGCACCGCGGCGAGCAGGTCTTCTGTTGCTTCGTCTTGTTTCAAGGCCCGGTGCGCGCCGGCCCGCCGCTGCAGCTCCCCCGGGGCGGGGTCGGCGCTGGAGTCGAGGGCGGCACGTCTGCTCCTTGTGTCTCGTTGTTCAGCCCTTCAGTGGCCCGACACCTGGTCACCTACTACGGCGTCTGCTGACTTCTGCGCCGTCACGACGCGCATTGCTGCGCGTCGCGCTGTGCGGCTCGGATGGGGGGCGCTGCCGGTTTCATCGCTCACGGCGGGCAGCTCGCCGTGGCGCCAGGTCCTTGGTATCCCGGTGAACCGTCCGGGTCATCCCGTCATCACGACGCACCGCTGGCGGTGCAGATCTCCCCAGGTAAGAACGCGAACTGTCGGTGCACAAGCGCCGCATTTACTGTGGGCCGCGTACCGTTGGGCTTTGCCGTCATGTGCCAGCTCGCCTCGCCGCCCTCAGCCTTCTATGCAGTTTCTGTCCGTCGCCTCGCACCTCTTGCGCTCCGGCTTCCTTCAGACAAACCCTCGCGGGCCTGCCCTTGCCTTCGGCTCGTGGTTATCCTTGCTCACGATGAGTCCAAGTCGGTACTCCCACAGGGGACTTTCACCCCATAAGTTCGCGCCCATGCTGGGCGCACACAACTCACTCAAGCGGACCAATCAATCGCTTCGCGATTGATGTGGCCGCTTAGCTCCAGCTA
>CAZAIR010000386.1:0-2559 GCA_964485225.1 uncultured Burkholderiaceae bacterium | reverse complement strand
AAGGTGCGCAAGGACCAGAAGCGCGGCGACTACAGCGACCCGGGCTGGTACCAGCACCCGCCGGGCACGGTGGCCTACGAGTTCACGGGTAGCCTGCCGGACCCCGCACGCTTCAAGGCCGATACGAGCCCCGGGCCCGGCTCCATGCCGCCGATGGCCAAGCCTGCCAAGGAGGTGGAGGTGAAGGTGCGCAAGCCCGCGGGCGGGCATGGCGGTCATCACTGACCACCCGCTTCGACGTCTCTGCCCACCATTGAAGACTCATAGACCAAGGATTGCCATGACCGACTTCATCAAGACCATCGCCGCCGCGGCGGCGCTCGCCATCAGCGCGACCGCTCTCGCGCAGACAAGTCCCTATGCCGGCGAGCAACAGCGCAGCATCAAGGCGCTCGACGCCCGCGACGTGGCCGCGCTGCGCCAGGGCCAGGGCATGGGCTTCGCCAAGGCCGCCGAGCTCAACGGCTACCCCGGCCCGATGCACACGCTCGAACTGGCCGAGCCGCTGCAGCTCAGCCCCGAACAGCGCTCCGCCACGCGCCGGCTGATGGACGAGCACAGGGCACGCGCACGCAACCTGGGTGAAGCCATCGTCCAGGCCGAGGCCGCGCTGGACCGGCTGTTCGCCGAGCGTCAGGCCACCCCGGAGCGCGTTGGCGAGGCCACGCAGCGCGTCGCGTCGCTGCAGGCCCTGCTGCGCGCCGAGCACCTGAACACCCATCTGGCCCAGACGGCCCTGATGTCACCGGCACAAACGCTTCGTTATGCCGAACTGCGCGGCTACAGCGGTGCTGCGCCCGCAGCAGGCATCGGGAACGAGTCGGGCCTCCAGCCCGGCCAACCACCAGTCCACCAGCACCGCCACTGATCCGCAACGCACGAAAGGAACGCCCATGAGCAAAGACAATGCCGCGATCCCCCAAAGCCGGCGCACGGCCATCACCCGCGTGACGGCGGCAGCCCTTGCCGTGAGCCTGCCGCTGGGTTTCGGCGCGGCCCGCGCACACACCGACAAGCCGCATGCCAAGAAGGGCCCCGTGCGCAAGGAGCAGAAGGACTGGGGCATCGCCGGCGAGGCCAGGGACGCCAAGCGCAGCATCCAGGTCGGCATGGCCGACAACATGCGCTTCACGCCCGACCGCATCGACGTGCGACAGGGCGAGACGCTGAAGTTCGTGGTGCGCAACACCGGCAAAGTGATGCACGAGTTCGTTATCGGTACCAAGGCCGAGAACGCCAAGCATGCCGAGATGATGATCAAGTTCCCGAACATGGAACACGACGAGCCCTACATGGCGCATGTGCCGCCGGGCAAGACCGGCGAGATCGTGTGGACCTTCAACCGCGCGGGCGAGTTCGAGTTCGCCTGCCTGATCGCCGGGCACTACCAGGGCGGCATGGTGGGCACGATCAAGGTCGCACCGACGGGCAAGGCATGAAGCGGCGCCGTGCGCTGGGTGCGCTCGGCGCGATCTTCGGCGCCGGTGGCTTGCTGGCGGCGCCCGCGGCGCTGCGTGCGCAGGGCCCGACCGTCCTGGTCGAGGTGTGGAAGAGCCCGACCTGCGGGTGCTGCAAGGACTGGATCACGCACCTCGAAGCCAACGGCTTCCGCGCCAAGGTCAACGACGTGGGCAACACCGCGGCCCGCGCGCGGCTGAAGGTGCCGGCCAGGCTCGGCTCGTGCCACACGGCCCTCGTCGGCCGCTACGCGATCGAAGGCCATGTTCCGGCGGCCGACATCCGGCGGCTGCTGCAGGAGCGCCCCGACGCCGTCGGCTTGGCCGTTCCCGGCATGCCGCTCGGCTCGCCGGGCATGGACGGCCCGGCCTACGACAACCGGCAGGACCCCTACGACGTGCTGCTGATCGCCCACGACGGCAGCACGCGAGTCTTCAACAGCTACTTCAAACGAAAGGAACGCACATGAACCACTCCCAACGACTTCTGGCCCGCAGCGCGGGCTTTGCCTTGGTGCTGGCCTGCGCGGCCGTGCTGCCGGCCTGGGCCGCAGGCGATCACGGCGCACATGGCGCACATGGCGCCCAGGGCAAGCCGAACACGCAGGCGACGGCCTCCACCGACATGGCCGAAGCCGAAGTGCGCCGGGTGGACAAGGAGGGCGGCAAGCTGACCCTGAAGCACGGGGAGATCAAGAACCTGGACATGCCGCCGATGACGATGGTCTTCGTCGTCAAGGACAAGGCGATGCTGGACGCGGTGAAAGCCGGCGACAGGATCAGATTCAAGGCCATCAACGACGCGGGCAAGTACACCGTGACCGAGCTGCAGCTGGTGCGACAGCCATGATGCGCAGGTTCACGCGCAAGCTGCTCATTGGCGCCGCGCTCGGCACCGCAGCGCTTGCCGCCCAGGCCGCGGCGCACATCGTCGATATCACGTGGTTGCCCGATGGGCGGTTTGCCCACAAGGCGCCGGTCGCGGCCGGCAAGTTCGTCGAGGTCTGCGGCAAGCTGGCCAGCGGCGATGCGGTTCGTTGGAGCTACGAGGCGTCAGCGCCTGTGGACTTCAACATCCACTACCACGTGGGCAAGGACACGG
>CAZAIR010000385.1:0-2560 GCA_964485225.1 uncultured Burkholderiaceae bacterium | reverse complement strand
GCAGCAGCAGCTGCTGCGCGATGCTCATGCGGGCGTGCGGCGGCATTTCAAACGCCCGCAACTCCAGCAGGCCCAGACGGCCGGTGGGGGAGTCGGGCGAGTACAGCTTGTCGATGCAGAACTCGCTGCGGTGGGTGTTGCCCGTCACGTCCACCAGCACATTGCGCAGCGCGCGGTCGATCAGCCAGGGTGGCACTTGCTCGCCGTAGTCGGCCTGCGCCTTGCGGATCTCGGCCAGCGCAATCTCCAGTTCGCGCAGCTGGTCGTTGCGGGCTTCGTCGACCCGCGGTGACTGGCTGGTCGGGCCGATGAACAGGCCACTGAACAGGTAGCTCAAGCTAGGGTGGTTGTGCCAGTAGGCCAGCAGGCTGGCCAACAGCTCTGGCCGGCGCAGGAAAGGTGAATCCGCTGGCGTGGCACCACCCATCACGAAGTGGTTGCCCCCACCGGTGCCGGTGTGTCGGCCGTCCAGCATGAACTTCTCGGGGCACAGCCGCGTTTGGCGGGCTGCTTCATAGAGGAATTCGCAGTTCTCGACCAGCTCGTCCCAGCTGTGGGTGGGATGGATATTGACCTCGATCACGCCCGGGTCCGGGGTCACCTGCAACATCTTCAATCGCGGATCTCGCGGGGGCGGGTAGCCCTCCAGCACCACGGGCAGGCCCAACTCCTCGCAAGTGGCTTCGATGGCCGCCAACAACTCCAGGTAGTGCGCTACATCGGTCAGCGGCGGCATGAACACATAGAGCTGGCTGCTGGGGCGGCCCAAGGTCTCGGCTTTAGGGCCGTTGGCACGGCGTGGGTCGCGGACCTCCACACACAAGGCGGTACGGATCACGTCCATCGCGCTGACACCGTGGCCTGGCGCTGCATGGCTGCTGCCGCCTTGGGCAGGCGCGCTTGCTGATGGGTTTGCCGCTGGGCTCGCCGCACCGGCGGTGCGGGCGCCGGTGGCGCTCAGGCCGGGGGTGCTGGGCTGGGTGGTGCGCGTGCCCAGCACCTGCTGCCGGATGGTGGCTGCGCTGGGCAGTGGCCCGCGTGGCGCAAACGGATCTTGTTCGATATGGAAGGGGTACTCGCTGGGTTTGACCCATGGGATGGAGTCGAGCGGCAGCCGGAAGCCCATCGGTGAGTCACCGGGATGCAAGTACATGCGCTCGTCCCGGAAGAACCAGGGACCGGTTCGCCAGCCGCTGTCATCTGCGGTGCGGCCCAGGGGCAGGGCGTAGCCCACCACGGTGCTGAGGCCTTGGTCGAACACCCTGCGCAGGCGCTGGCGCTCGACGGGGTCCTCCAGGCGGCTGTCGAAGGGGTCGACGTTCACGGGCAGGCGGCGTTCGCGCCACAGGTGGTACCAAGCGTCCTCGTAACCGGGTTGCAGGTGGTCGGTGCTCAGGCCCAGTCGCTGCGTCAGGGCCGCGGCGAAGCGGCGGGCATCGGCGCTGGTGTGCAAGTGAGGCACGCGCTCATCGGCCAACCAGCGCGGGTTCTGCCAGCAGGGCTCGCCATCAGCTCGCCAGTAGCAAGACAGTGCCCAACGCGGCAGTTGCTCACCGGGGTACCACTTGCCTTGGCCGTAGTGCAGGAAGCCACCGCGGCCGTACTCGTCGCGCAAGCGTTGCACCAACTCTTGGGCATACAGGCGCTTGGTCGGCCCCAGCGCGTCGATGTTCCATTCGGCCGCATCGCGGTCGCTGGTGGCCACAAAGGTGGGCTCGCCCCCCATGGTCAAGCGCACGTCCTTGGCCTTCAGGTCGATGTCGACCTCGCGCCCCAGCGCCACCACATCGGCCCACTGGGCTTCGGTGTAGGGCAGGGTGGAGCGGGGCGACTCCCACACGCGGCTGATAGCCATTTCGTGGCCGAAGGTGACCTCGCATTCGTCCACCGCGCCGCTGATGGGCGCTGCGCTGCTGGGCTGCGGCGTGCAGGCCAAGGGCACATGGCCTTCGCCGGCCAACAGGCCTGAGGTGGGGTCCAGCCCGATCCAGCCGCCACCGGGCAGGTAGACCTCGCACCAAGCGTGCAGGTCGGTGAAATCGACTTCGGTGCCGCTCGGACCGTCGATGGATTTCTCGTCAGGCTTGAGTTGGATCAGGTAGCCCGACACGAAGCGCGCTGCCAGCCCCAGGTGGCGCAGCAGTTGCACCAGCAGCCAGCCGGAGTCGCGGCAGGAGCCGCTGCCTTTGCGCAGGGTCTCTTCGGGCGTTTGCACACCCGGCTCCATGCGGATGAGGTAGCTCACCGATTGCTGCACGCGCTGGTTCAATCCGACCAGGAAATCAACGGTGCGCTGTTGATGCCGCTCGACGCCGGCCAGGTACTTGGCCAGCAAGGGTGTGGCGGGTTCCTTGACCAGGTAGGGCGCCAACTCGGCCCGTAATTCGGGGCTGTAGGTGAAGGGGAAGTTCTCGGCGCCCGGCTCTAGGAAGAAGTCGAACGGGTTGTAAACCGCCATCTCCACCAGCAGGTCGACGGTGACCTTGAACTCGCGCGTCTTCTCGGGGAAGACCAGCCGCGCCAGGTAGTTGGCGAAGGGGTCTTGCTGCCAGTTGATGAA
>CAZAIR010000384.1:0-2562 GCA_964485225.1 uncultured Burkholderiaceae bacterium | reverse complement strand
TGGTGGCGCAGCTTTCGCCTGGTGGACGCGTTCCCGGGCAGCGAGCGGGCGTCGGGTTGGGCTTTGTCGCTGCAGCAGGTGAAGGCGGACGACCGCGCCCGCTTGCATGCCGCTGCGCAGAGCTTGCACCTTGACGGCAGCATCCGCCGCATCTTGCTGGCGAACCTCGGGCCTGACTTGGCCGCGACCTACAAGCTCCCTTCAGGAGCCTCTTCAAGTCCAACCACTGCCCCGCCCCTGCGGCAATGACCACCACACCAGCAGCCCCAGCAAGCAGCTGCTGGCCAGGGCTTGCTCCAGTGCTTTCAGGTCGGTACTGGGCTCCAGCACCAGGGACAAGGCGACCGCGGCCGCGCCCAAGCACAGGCTGTGGGCATGGCGGCGCCAGCGGGCGCTGCCCCGCCGCGCTGGCGCTGGCGCAGGGTTTTGGGGCGGCAAAGCCGCCATGAGGCGGGCTGCGAAGCCGGCGTCGCTGGGCTCGGGTTCGGTCTGCAGCGCGTTGCGCAGCCAAGTGTCGAAGTCTGAGGGGGTGTTCATCGTTCCTCCGGGCCCCAGGCTTGCAAGGCCAGGCGCAGCTTGTGGCGGGCGCGCAGCACCTGGGTTTTGAGGGTGCCCAGCGGCAGGCCCAGGGCTTGCGCGGCTTCAGCATGGCTGAGGTCGCCGGCAAAGCACAGCAGCAGCGCGTCGCGCTCTTGGGGCTTCAGCGTGGTCAAGGCGCGGTCCAGGTCCAGCTGCCAGCTCAAGCCGGGCGCGAAGTCGCTCACCGGTGAGTCAGGCAGCACGCTGTCGGACAGCGCCACGGCGGGGCTGCGGCGCTCAGCGCTCAGGGCCGAGTAGGCCAGCCGCGTCAGCCAGGTGCGGAAGCGCGCCTCGCCGCGGAAAGCGGGCAGCCCGCGCCAGGCCTTCATGAAGGCCTCTTGCGCCAGGTCGTCGGCCCGCCCCTCATCGCCCAGGCACAGGCGCCGCAGCAGCCGGCGCAGGTAACCCTGGTGGGCTTGCACCAGTTGGGCGAAGGCGGCGCGGTCGCCGCGGGCGGCCAGGGCCACGGTGGCGGCTTCTTGTTCGGGCGAAAGGGTCAACCGTTCACCTGCTCAGGCCGAAGTGGCAGGTCGGCGCTCGATCCACCACAGCAGCAGCAGGCCCACGCCCAAGCACGCGGGAATCAGGCCGATGGCCCACAGCCAGCTCTCGGGGCGCATCACATAGAACATGCCCATCAGCCCCAAGCCCACGCTGAGGTTGACGACGGCGCCCCGCAGGTTGCCGCTCGGGCTGCGGGTCTTGCTGTCGGCGTAATCGCTGTCCTTGAAGTCCCGCAGGTTGCCCAGCAATTCGGGTGGCACGGGCAGGCCGGCGCGGGCCAGCTCGCGGATGGTGGCGTGGCGCTCGCGCTCGCGGTTGTTCTTGCTGATGTAGTGCGCCACGATGGCCACGATCGGGATCATCAGCGCCAGGATGGGGATCAGCAGGGGGAAGTGTTCGCGCAAGATATCGGGGCCCATGGTCGTGTCCTTCACGGTGTGGCGTTGATGATGAAGGCTTAGAGCGCGCCACCGCCCCATTTGGATTCAGGCCGCGCCCGTTTTTTTGCATGGACACCCTGACCGCCCCCTGCAGCGCCGAGCTGCTGATCAAGAAAAGCCGCTTCCTGGCCTGCGTCGAGCCCTGCGGCGACCGCGCCGCGGCCCTGGCCCGCGTGGCCGCCCTGCGCGCCGCGCACCCGCAAGCCAACCACGTGTGCTGGGCTTTGCTGGCCGGTGGCCACAGCGCCGCCAACGACGACGGCGAACCCGGCGGCACCGCCGGCCGGCCCATGCTGGAGGTGCTGCGCCACCAGGGCCTGGACGGCGTGCTGGCCACCGTGGTGCGCACCTTTGGCGGCATCAAGCTCGGCAGCGGCGGCCTGGTGCGCGCCTACACCGATGCCGTGGCCCAGGCCCTGCAAGGTGCGGCGCGCCAGCGCCTGGTGCAGCAAGTGGCCCTGCACGCCGCCGTGCCGCTGGCGCTGGAAGGCCTGCTGCGCCGCGAGCTGGCCGCTGCCGGCTTGAGCGTGACCCACGCCGAGCACAGCGGCCTCGCCACCCTGCACTTCACCGCGCCGGCCGATGCGCTGGACGCCTTGAAACTCCGCCTCACCAACCTCACCGCCGGGCGCATCGCCTGGTGACTTCGCCATGCCAGCCAAAGCTGCAACTGCACCCACGCCCCGCATCCTGGTCTCCGGCGGCACCTTCGACACCGTGTGGCTGCGCGAGCTGGCCCGCCTCACCGGCAAGCCCCGCCCGCGCATCGTCTACCTGCCCACCGCCGTGGGCGATGCCGACGAGGCCATCGTGCGCTTCTACGCCCGCTGCGCGCCGCTGAACGTCGAGCCCCTCGTGCAGAAGATGTTCATCGACAGCCTCACGCAAACCCAAAGCTTTGCCGAGGTGCTGCTGGGCGCCGACGCCATCGTGGCCAGCGGCGGCAACACGCTGAACCAACAAGCCATCTGGCGCGCCCAAGGCGTGGACGCGCTGCTGCGCCAAGCCTGGCGCAAGGGCGTGGTGCTGGGCGGCGCCA
>CAZAIR010000383.1:0-2588 GCA_964485225.1 uncultured Burkholderiaceae bacterium | reverse complement strand
ACGAAACGCACATCGGGCTTGTCGATGCCCATGCCAAAGGCGATGGTGGCGACCATCACGACGCCGTCCTCGCGCAGGAAGCGGTCTTGGTGGCGCGCGCGCGTGGTGGTGTCCAGGCCTGCGTGATAGGGCAGGGCGCGCAGGCCCTGGCTTTGCAACCACTCGGCGGTTTCGTCCACCTTCTTGCGGCTGCCGCAGTAGACGATGCCGGCATCCATCTGCTCGCCATCCCGGTGTTCTTCGTACAGAAAGCGCAGCAGCTGGGCGCGCGGGTCGGCCTTCTCGACCACGCGGTAGCGGATGTTGGGGCGGTCGAAGCTGGCCACAAACGCCTGCGCTTCCTGCAGCTGCAGCCGCTCGACCATGTCGGCGCGCGTGTGCTCGTCGGCGGTGGCGGTGAGGGCCATGCGCGGCACAGTGGGGTAGCGCTCGTGCAGCAGGCTCAGTTGCAGGTAGTCCTCGCGGAAATCGTGCCCCCATTGGCTCACGCAGTGCGCTTCGTCGATGGCGAACAGGCTGAGCAAGTTGCGCTCGTGCAGCGAATCGAGCAGGGCCTGGAAGCGCGGGTTGGTGACGCGCTCGGGCGCGGCATACAAGAGCGTGAGCTCACCGGCCAGCAGCTGGCGCTCGATGCGCTTGGTGGCCTCGAAGTCCAGGCTGGAGTTGAGGAAGGCGGCGGGCACGCCGACCTCGTCGAGCGCGCCCACCTGGTCGTGCATCAGCGCGATCAGCGGGCTCACCACCAGCGTCACGCCGCGACCCTGGCGTTGCCGCACGATGGCCGGGATTTGGTAGCACAGGCTTTTTCCGCCGCCGGTGGGCATCAGCACCAGGGCGTCGTGCCCGGCGATGGCGGTGTCCACGATCTCGCGCTGCAGGCCGCGGAAGGCTGGGTAGCCGAAGACGTGCTGCAGCACGTCCAGGGCGGGATCAGGGTGGGCGGGACTGAGCGGCATAGGGCCGCGATTGTCCCTGCGCCACGCTGGCTCAAGGCCAGCCGGTGACCGCCATGTCCTTCGGTGCGCTCAGCTCGTAGTCGGCCGTCAAACGCTGGCTTTGCTTGGGGGCCAGGGTCAGTTGCCACAGGCGCACTCCGGGCAGTTCGCGCCAGGCGTTCACAGCCGGGGCTGGGTTCAGCTTGGCCTGCACCTGGATGTCCTCGTGCTGCGCTTGCGGCCCGGCCTCCACCACCTGCACCGTCAGCGGCTTGCCGCTGGTGTTCTCCAGCACGTAGGCGCGCTTGACCGACACCACGCGCCGGCTGCCGATGAAGCCGGTGTTGCCGGCGTCCTTCTGCTGCGGCTCCACGCGCACGCGCAGCCGGTCGTCGGGGCCGAAGAACAGGCGCTGCTCGGCCTCGGTGTCAACGTTGAAGAGGCTGCTGCCGACAAAGTCACCATCGCGCAGCAGCTGAACGCTGCCGGCTGGGAAAAAGCCTTCCGGGCGCTTCAAGGTCGCCATCAAGTAGGCCTGCGGCTGCTCAGACGGTTGGACTTGGGTGACGAGCTTGGCGGACCAGCTCAGGCGCTCCAGCAGCAGCTCGCGCCGCTCGGCCCCGCTGGCCAAGGTGGTGCTGCCGGGCACGGTGAACTGCAGGTCGATGTCGGACTCGAAGCTGGGCAGCGGGGCGAACAGGGCCGCATCGCTCTCCTTCATGGGCGGCGCGGGCACGAACGCGGGGGCTGGCGCAGCCATCGCCAGCGCCCGTTGCCGGGCCATCGGCTCGACCTTGGCGAGCAGCCAGGGCTGCGGGTCGGGCAAGCTCATGGCCCGGTTGGGCTGGCGGGTGCTGAGGATGAGCTTCACATCGCGCCACGCCTCGCCCGTGACCTGCTGCACCTCGGCGCGGCGCTCGAACTGCACGCGCGCCGCCGCGCTGTCCAGGTCGGCCCGGTAGCTGGGCTGCCAGCCGGCCTGCGCCGTGCGGCCGGTGAGCTGCACGGTGCCCGCCTGCGCGGCCTGCACCCGCACGCTGACACGCATCCAGTGGCTGACGCTGCCGCGCTCCTGCTCGCGCTGGGCCAGCAAGGGCTTGAGCTGCTTGTCCACCTCTTCGCTGCGGCGCTGCAGGCCATGCTGCTGCTTCAAGGCTTCCAGCCCTTGGCGGCGGATGGCCTCGGCCGTGGCCGGTTGCGCCGCGCCCTTGGCGTCGCCACCGCCGGTGTTCTTCAGGTAGGCGAGCACCAGGTCCAGTGCGCTGCGCTCGGCGCTCAAGCCGGCTAAGGTGTCTTCCAGGGTGCGGATCTGGGCGTCCAGCGCGCTGTCACCGCTGCACTGGGGCGCGGCCGCCGCTGACAGGGTTTCGATGCGCAACTCGCCGACCCGGATGTCGCCCAAGCCTTTGGCATGGAAGGCGCTGGCCTCGTAGCTATCGGGGATGCAGCTGAACACCACCTCCCGCGCCCCGGCCGCCACGGGCGCCACCCGCTGCACCTCGGCCCCACCGGGGTAGACCAGGGCTTGGGTGATGCGCGCCTGGGCCAGCGCGGTTCCGCCCAGCAACAGGGCCAATGGCGTGAGGGTGAAGAGCGAAGCGGTGCGCAAAGTCAGCATGGGGAACCCCGTTTTCTGAAAGTCATTGGATGTTG
>CAZAIR010000382.1:0-2589 GCA_964485225.1 uncultured Burkholderiaceae bacterium | reverse complement strand
GAACAGCAGCACGTTGAAGGTGTCGCTGGGTCGCAGGCCGCCAATCAGCTCGCGCAACACGCCTTTGGCCGTATCCAGCGGAAAGCCGTGCATGGAGCCCGAGATGTCCACGACAAAGATGTACTCGCGCGGCGTGATGGCCGTGGCGGCCGGTGCCTTGGGCGGCTCCACCATGGCCAGGAAGAAGTTCTCGTCCTGGCCCTTGTAGAGCATCACGCCGGTCTCGATCTTGTCGCCGGCCAGGCGGTAGTTCAGGATGAAGTCGCGGTTGTTGGTGGGCTCGGCCGTGGGGTTCAGGCCCACCACGGTGGTGCCGCCTTGCTCGGTGTAGCTGCTGATGGTGTGCGAGCTGGAGCGCACCTCTTTCACGCCAATGGGCGTGTTGAGCGTGACGTGGATGTCAAACGCGGGTGCCGCAGCGCTGGTGGGTGTGTTCTGGCCCTGGGGCAGGATGGGCTGGGCCACCCAGGTGGCGTTGGCCTGGCTGCTCTGCGGGCTGTTGTAGCGCGGGCCCACCACGGTGGGGAAGACGAACTGGTAGTTGCCGTCGGTGGGCAACAGCAGTTCGGTGTAGCGCAGCTCCACCTTTACATCGTCGCCCGGCATGATGTTGGCCACGTTCATCTGGAACACATTGGGCAGGTGCTGCTCCAGCAGCGCGGCAGTCTTGCCCTCTTGCTTGGCCGCGTCGTACTCAATCTTGGCTTGCTGCTTCTCGCGGATCTTGGCGGTGATCAGCCGGTCCGCCAGGCGCACATTCATGCCATGCACGGCCGCACGCGTGGAGCCGGGGAATATGTACTTGGCCTCGATGGCGCGCTGGCCTTCGTTCTTGTAGGTCTGCACCACGGTCACGTCGGCAATCACGCCGCTGACCTTCACATTCACCTGGGTGGACTTGAGCGGCAACTGGTCAACGCCAGGGTTGTCGCTTTTGACGAAGAAGTAGGGGCTCTCGGTTTTGAGGCGGGGCGCCGCGTCGCGGTCTTGCGCGTGGGCCGGTGGGCTCAGCGTCAGCGCCACAAAGCAGGCGGCAGACAGTGCGGTGGTGGCCAGCCAGACCCAGCGCGAGCGGCGCGCGGGGGGCTCAGCAGAGGCGGCGTGGTGGGCCGGGTGGGTAGCAACAAGTGCCATGGGGCTTCTCCAGTCGGCGTGGGGTATTGCACGGTGGAGAGAGCATCCCGCGGGGGGGAGAAGTCAGTTTGAAGCCGCTAGGGGCTTGTGTGAAGTCTGTGTGAAATGGGGGTGAAAAGCGAATGCCCAGCTTATGCAAGTAGCGCTGAATACTCGTTAGTCATATTTGAATTTGACATTCACAGCACCACCATTCTTGACGGTAAGAACAAAGGCGTTCCATTGGCCCCCTGTATGTGAATGCATGATGCCGTGAAGTTGTGCGACCAGATCTGGGACTTTGTCGTGAGGGTCGTTCAAGTAGTCACCAACACTTTTCCCACACGAGACATATGAGAACTTAGATCCAACTGACCAGCTTCCATCGTCCTCTTTGAAGTATTTGAAAATACAAACTGCCTCTTCATAGTCTGCCGGAGTGCTGTCGTGGACGTATTGAGCAATCGCGGTGATCAAATCGGTTTGATACTCTATTGGACTTGTCATTGTTGAATACAAATTTATGCGGTCTTGGTTTGGGTTCTATGCGCCTAAACTAACCGGTTGTATGCCAATAAAACAAGACATAGACTTCTGTGCCACGGCAAACGACGCAGTCTTCCGTCGCACTGAAATGAGGAACTAAGTAAAACAGTTTCTCTAGCTTTGGCGGCAGCTCTAACCCTTGTTTTTGCAAGCTTGCGAAGCCGGGATGGTTTCTCGGATCGAAAGTTGCGTCATAGCGTGTCATCCAAGCTTCAGGCTCACAAGGGTGAACCTCGAGAGCTATCCAATATCCTGCGGGGTAAGGTTCAAGTCCTGCGCCGGTCTTATGTTGATCAATGGCGATCAGGCCGCGTGCAGCAAATTCATAAACTGAGTTGAACTCCTTTTGCAAACCGATTGCGACGTAACTTTCGGTGGTTTCCCCTTCTGTCAAGTCAACATAGGCAAGCTTTGTTTTTGGCGGTGTTAGGTCGTATGCGTTAAGAAAGGAAATCATTTTTTCGGCACTCATGAAAGTTCTCATTTAGTCCGCTCTGCGCGGCAACCACAAAGTTGCATTCGCCCCCGACCCGTCCCTCTCCGACTTATTCAACAGCTCCACCCTCCCCCGGTGCAGCGAAGCAATTTCCTTCACAAAGCTCAGCCCCAGCCCCGTGCTTTTCTTCTTGGTCTGTGGTCGGGCGAGCGAATAAAACTTCTCAAACACCTTGTCCTGCGCATACGCAGGAATGCCCGGCCCTTGGTCGCGCACGGTGATGCAGGCCCAGCGGCCTTGTTGGTGCAGGCCGAGTTCGATGGTGCCGCCTTCGGGGGAGAAGTCCAGCGCGTTGTCCAGCAGGTTGCTTACGGCACGGCGCAGCAGGAAGGGGTCGGCCTCCACGGTGGCGTCGGCTTGCGCCTGCACGCTGATGCGTATGCCGCGTTGCGTGGCCACACCCTGGGTGGCCAGGCTCAGCTCTTCCAGCAGGG
>CAZAIR010000381.1:0-2594 GCA_964485225.1 uncultured Burkholderiaceae bacterium | reverse complement strand
TCGCCCTCAATGCCCAGCAAGTGGCCGGCGTGCGCGCCGAGCGCGAAATCCCCGTCGTGTGGGCGGTGGCCAAGGGCTCGCTGCTCAACAAGGCCATCTTGGTTCCGGCGGCTTTGGCCATCAGCGCCTTTGCACCCATCCTCATCAAGCCCTTGCTGATGATCGGCGGCGCCTACCTGTGCTTCGAGGGCGTGGAAAAGCTCTGGCACAAGTTCGCGCACCGTGAAGCTGCCGCCGCCGAACAAGCGGCCGTGAGCGAGGCGCTGCGGCAGCCCGAAGTCGACCTGGTGCAGTTCGAGGCCGACAAGATCAAAGGTGCCGTGCGCACCGACTTCATCCTGTCGGCCGAAATCATCGTCATCGCGCTGGGCATCGTCGCCGGCAAGCCCCTGGCCACGCAGCTGGGTGTGCTGGTCGGCATCGCGCTCGCCATGACCGTGGGCGTCTACGGCCTGGTGGGCGGCATCGTGAAGATGGATGACGCTGGCCTGTGGCTCAGCCGCCGCCATGCGAGCGGCCCGCTGCACCAACTCGGCCGCGGGCTGTTGGCCGCCGCCCCACAGCTGATGAAGCTGCTGGCCGTGGTGGGTACCGCCGCCATGTTCCTCGTGGGCGGCGGCATCCTCACCCACAGCCTGCACCTCACCGAGGGTTGGCATTGGGCCGCTGAGATGGCCGCCAACCTCGGTGTGGGCGTGGCTGCTGGCGCCCTGTGCCTGCTGGCCTGGAGCGGCGTGCGGGCCTTGCTGCCCAAGCCCAAAGCAGCGGCCTGAAATCGCCACCCAACACACGGCAAACCCGCATGCATCAACAGGGATACGGCCCGTAGCATGCAATCGCTTTCAATCGGAAGGGCGCAATGAACGAGGTGGTGGCCGCTATCGGCCTGATCGTGGTGATCGCGCTGGGCATCGACATGGTGCTCGACGCGCTGAAGCTGCGCAACCCGCTGCTGCAGCGCGTTCGCCGTTGGCGGCTGGCCCGCGCCGACCAGCGTCGAGCCCTGCGCCAACAGGCCAGCCAGCGGCGACGCGAAGCCGCTATGCGGGGCAACAGCGCCCCGGTGCCCCTCGACGAAGCCCCCGCCTCCAAGCCCCATGTGCACTGGGAGGGCAACGTCGCCCACCTCAACCAGTTCGACCCCTCCCGTCGGCACAATCGCCACTGACCCCGGCACGCCCTTGTCGGCGCGCTCTACCCCCCTGAATCCGATCGGCGCTCCCATGAAGCACACCCTTGCCCTGCTCACTTTGGTGGTGGTCAGCACCGCCCTGCACGCGGGTCCCCAGCCCAGCCAACCCGTGGTGCCCCGCAGCGGCGAAGCGCAGTCCGTGCAAGGTGCAGAGGCGCTGTACCAGCGCGGCCTGCAAGCCCTGTCGGCGCGCGAGATGGAGCCGGCCAAGCAAGCCTTCCTGGGCGCCTTGCGGGCCAACCAGCGGCATGTGCCTTCGATGCTGGCCCTGGCCGAAGTCGCCTTCATCAGCAAGAACGACAGCGACCTGCGCCGCTGGCTGACCGAAGCCGAGCGCACCGAGCCCAACAACTGGCAGGTGCACAGCGCGCTGGGCCGCTTCCACATCTCGCGCGAACAGTTTCCCCAGGGCGAAGCCGCGCTGGCCAAAGCCGTCAAACTCGAAGCCAAAGCGCTGATGCCGCGCACCGACCTGGCCTCGCTCTACCTGCGCCGCGGCGCCGCCGACAAGGCCGTGCCCCTGCTGCGCGAAGCCATCGCGCTGGCGCCCAAGGACGCCCGCATCCACCAAACCCTGGGCGTGGCCCTGGCCGCCACCGGCAACCGGGCGGACGGGCTGGCCATGCTCAAGCGCGCCGCTGAGCTCGACCCCCAAGATCCCCTGCCCTGGCTGGCCCAAGCCCAAATGGCCAGCAACGCGGCCGAAGCCGCCCCGCTGATCGACCAGGTGCTCAAGCGCAACCCGCTGCAGTACGACGCCTTGATGCTGCGCGCCGGCCACCAGTACGCCGCCAAGAACCTCAGCGCCTCACGCCAATCGCTGGAACAAGCCGCCGAGGCCAACCCCAAGGCCGCTGACCCCTACGTGCGCATCGGCATGCTGGCCCACGAAGCCAAGCAAACCAACGAAGCCCGCAGCGCCTACCTGAAAGCCCTGGAACGCGACGCCAACCACCCGCTGGCCCTGAACAACTTGGCGATGCTGATCCTGGAAAACAAGGAAGACCCCGCCCGCGCCGAAACCATGGCCCGCCGCGCCCTGCGCGCCCTGCCCAACAACGCCCAGCTGCACGACACCCTGGCCATGGCCCTGGTGGCCCGCAAGGACAAAAAAGGCGCCCTGGCCGCCATCAACCAAGCTGTGAAGCTCGACGGGCAAGACCCGCAGATCCAGCTGCACCTGGCCGAGATCCAGCTGCTGAACGGCGACCGCACTGGCGCGCTCAAGACGGTGGCTGGGCTCAAGGGCAAGCCCGGGCTGGATGCGGCGCGGGTGGAGGCGTTGCAGTTGCGGTTGCGGTGAGGTTGGGGCGGGTGGTCAATTGACCGCAAGACCCTCAATCGACGTGACTCGGGTATGCAAATGCATCGCCGACCATGTTTATCCGAAGGTTTTGGGTAA
>CAZAIR010000380.1:0-2598 GCA_964485225.1 uncultured Burkholderiaceae bacterium | reverse complement strand
CATGAAACGTGTCCAGCAAGGTTTTACCCTGATCGAACTGATGATCGTCGTTGCGATCATCGGCATCCTGGCGGCTGTCGCCCTGCCGGCCTACCAGGACTACACCAAGCGCGCCAAGCTGTCCGAGGTGGTTCTCGCGGCCTCAGCCTGCCGCACCACCATTTCCGAGGTCTACCAGACGGGTTCTGGTGCGGTGGCCGCCGACGGCTGGGGTTGCGAGTCCGCATCGCAGACCTCTAAGTATGTCAAGAGCATCTCGACCACCGCAAACGGTGTCGTCAGTGTCAAGGCCACAGGCTTGGGTGACCCGACGATCGACGATAAGGACATCACGCTGACGCCGGTGAATGCCGCGGGCACCGCGCTGACCTACACCGCCGGCACGCCGCAGCAAGTGGCCGGCTGGAAGTGTGGCCCTGCAGCCAGCAACGGCATTCCGGCCAAGTTCCTTCCGGGTTCCTGCCGCGGCTGATCCGCCGCTTGCTTCCACGGTGGGTGGGCGATGCCCTGGCCGTGGAGCATGGATTGCGCACCGACCAGCGCTGACTTCTTGAACGCCTGCGCTTCCGTTTCATCGGAGCGCAGGCGTTGCCCTTTGTGGGCCTGTTGCCCTGTTACCTGCTCCAGTCGATGAGCCCTCAGGCGGCCACCCACACCACTGCCCCGGCGTTGCCCCTGGCGAGCGAGCGCGCCAGCGTCTGGGTGGGTGCGAGCATGGCGGGCGCCTGGCTGGTGCCCAACCATTACCCGCCCTGGGCCGCCGCCTGGTCAGAAACCTGGTGCATCGCGACCCTGCTGTTCCTTGCAGGCTTGCATGCCACCCGCTTGCGCCTGCCCATGCCCGCCCTGTGGGCGGTGGCCGTCGGTCTCGTCGGCATCACGCTGCAGCTCGCCCTGGGGCGGCAGTTGTTCATGGGTGATGCAGTGATCTCGGCGGCCTACCTGCTGCTTTTCCTCGTGGCCGTTGCGGTGGGTGCGGCCGGCGGCGGCCAGGTCAAGCGGCCATCCATTTGGCTAGGCGGGCTGATGATCGGCTGGATCATCGCGGCCAGCCTGTCCGTCTTCATTGCGGCGGTGCAATGGACCCAGGCCCTGGCGCTCGGCATTTTCGCCGCCGACCTGCCGCCCTCGGCCCAGCCCTTCGGCAACATCGGCCAGGCAAATCACCTTGCGACGCTGACCTGTCTCGGCCTGTGCGCGCTGCTGTGGTGCCATGAGCGGCGATGGATTGGCCCTCTATGCCTGGCGGTGGCCGGCGCCTGGCTGATGTTCGGCATGGCCTTGACCCAGTCTCGCACTGCAGGCCTGAACCTGATCGTGCTGGCGCTGGTACTCGCCGTGGCTTCGCGGCGCATCCGCCTGCGCATTTCCTGGCCAGCGGGAGCGCTCGGTGGGCTGGCTTTCGGGGCAGCGGTGTGGGCGATCCCGCGCCTGTCGGAGGGCTTGCTGCTGCCCGCCGGGCGGCCGATTGATGCTCAACTCTCGCCGGGGCAACGCCCCGCTGTCTGGTCGGGCATGCTGGAGGCCTTGTGGCAACAGCCGTGGCTGGGCTATGGCTGGCAGCAGGCCATCCTGGCGCAGGAGCACTTTGCGCTGGACCGTCCGCCACTGCGTCATGCCTTTGAGCACAGCCACAACCAGGTGCTCGATCTGCTGCTTTGGAACGGTGTCCCGATCGGGCTGACCCTCGTCGTCATCCTGACGGTGTGGCTGTGGCGGCTCTTGAAGGCGGCTGCTGACGGGCCCGACGTCTGCCTCTGCGCGGCGCTGCTCGTGCTGTGTGCGCACTCGATGGTTGAATATCCCTTGGCCTATGCCTACTTCCTGGTGCCCGCCGGCCTGCTGCTGGGGAGCATCGGCCGGCACGGTGACCGCACCTTGCATGCCTTGCACCTGCCGCGTTTGCCAGCGGTCGCCTTCATCGGTCTGGTGACTGCGCTGGCCTTGCTGATTGGCTGGGACTATGCACGTATCGAGCAAGCCTATCGCCTCGCGCGATTCCAGGCGGCGGGCCTGAACCCTGCGGCCTCACCCGCCGTCACGCTTCGGCCGTGGGTGCTGACGCAGTTGTCGGCGCCGCTTGATGTCGCAACGCTCGTGCCTGTTGCGGGCATGCCGGGCGATGAAATCCGCCGCCTGCGAGACGCGCACCGCCGCTACCCCACGGTCGTGACCGGCTACCGCTATGCGCTGGCCGCCGGCCTGAATGGCCAGCTCGATGAGGCCGAGCTGATCCTGCGGCGCACCTGTGCTATGCATGCCGGCCTGCCCTGCCTTCGGCTGGGCAGTGCCTGGCGCTGGGCGCAACAGGCGCATCCCGAACTGCTCGCCGTGCCGGCGCCTGTCGAACAAAAGGGGCCTACGCGTCCCCGCTGACGACCGTGAACCGGCCACCGTGCCGGCGTTGGCCGACGGGTTCGCCGGCTCGGCTACAGTCGAGAGCGCGTGGCGACTCAGGCCGAACCGGGGTCAGCGTCAATCGAACCCTGCTTCCTTTTCTCCTTCTTGCCGTGCCGTTGATCAGGCCGACCCTGCCAGAAGCGCCCCCGCCCTGGCCCGCCACCGCCTCCGACCTCGGCCACGCCGGAGCGGCCTTGC
>CAZAIR010000379.1:0-2629 GCA_964485225.1 uncultured Burkholderiaceae bacterium | reverse complement strand
GGCCCACCACCGCCACCTCGCGCACCCAACCGGGCTGGGTGATCTGGAGCAGGTCGCCCGGCCGCACATCGCGGCTGGGCTTCACCGGTTGGCCGTTGACGCGCACGCGGTGGCGTTCGATCGCCTCCACCGCCAGCTGCCGCGTTTTGTAGAAGCGCGCGGCCCACAGCCACTTGTCCAGCCGCATGCCGGCTGGAACCTCGCTCAAGCTTTCGCCCCCAATGCACGGGCCCGTGCAGCTTGGTCGGCCAAGGCTTGCGGATCGACAGCCACTTGGGTCGGCCAGCCCTGTAGGTGCTGCTCGGCCACGGCGGTCAGGGCGCGCATGCCCTCGGGGCTGTCGTTCAGGCAGGGGATGTAGCTGAAGCTTTGGCCACCGGCGTGGAGGAAGGTCTCGGCGCCCTCCATGGCGATTTCTTCCAGCGTTTCCAGGCAATCGGCAGCGAAGCCGGGGCAGATCACCTCGACCGCCTTCACGCCCTGCGCGCCCAGCTCCTTCAGCACCTGTTCGGTCGAGGGGCCCAGCCACTTGGCACGGCCAAAGCGGCTTTGGAACGCCACCCGGTAGCCCTCAGGCCCCAGTCCCAAGCTTTGAGCCAACAGGCGCGCGGTTTTGTGGCACTCGCAGTGGTAGGGGTCACCGAGGTGCAGCGTGCGCTCGGGCATGCCGTGAAAGCTCATCACCAGCACCGGTGCCGGTCCGCCTTCGCGCTGCCGGTGCGCCCGCACGCTGGCCGTCAGGGCCGCGATGTAAGCCGGGTGGTCGTGGTAGTGGTTGATGACGCGCAGTTCGGGTATCCAGCGCTGCCGCGTCAGCCACCCGCAGACCTTGTCCATCACGCTGGCCACAGTGGCTGCGCAGTACTGCGGGTAGGCGTTGAACACCAGCACCCGCTGCACGCCGGCGGCCTTGAGGGCGTCGAGCTGGCTGTCGATGCTGGGGTTGCCATAGCGCATGGCCCAGCGCACCTGAACGGTGTGGCCACGCTCGCCCAGCCAGCCCTGCAACTGCTTGGCCTGTCGCTCGGTGAACACCTTGAGCGGCGCCCCGAGGGGCTCGTCGCTCATCCAGACGCTGGCGTACTTGGCTGCGCTTTTGGCGGGGCGCACACGCAAGATGATGCCGTGCAGGATCAGCCACCACACCAGCTTCGGGATTTCGATCACCCGGGGGTCGCTCAGGAACTCCGCCAAGTAGCGCCGCACCGAGGGGGCGGTGGCTGCATCGGGGCTGCCCAGGTTGCAGAGCAAGATGCCGGTCGTCGGCCCGGCGCGTTTGCCGTGATCAAAAGAGGAGGGGGTCAAGACGGGTGGGGTTGGGTTTCTGCGAAGTGCAGGATTTCAAAACGAACCACGGGAGCATCCAGCAAGGCGGGCGAACTGCCCAAGCCGATCACGCCGCTGCCATGCAAGGTGCAGCCGTTGCGGCGCAAGGGCAGCACTTCGTTGCTGCCCGCGAAGCGCACAAACGTGCCATTGAAACTCAGATCGGTCACCGTGAAGCTGCCCGCATGCCAATCCAAGCGTGCATGTTGCCGGCTGACTCGGCCATCGGTGATGCAGAAGGCGGCCTGCGTGCTGCGCCCCAAAACGATCGGCGCTTGGGTGGTGTCAAACACATGGTCGAGGTCCAGCCAGATGAGACGGATGCCATCGGTGGATGCGCTGACAAACTCGGGCGCGCCAAACTGCGTGGCGGCCATGTCGCCCGGTGCCGCGTGCGACTCGAGCACATGCACATGGACCGGCTCCAGCCGTCCTCGCACATTGATGCCCTTCAAGGTGCGCAAACGCTGTTGCAGGGCCGGGCTCAGGTGGGCGCGCGCCTCGTCGCTCACCAGTGTTTCGTTGTCGCCCGCGTGGTCGAGTAGGCGCGAAGCCACGTTCACGGCATCGCCAAAGCAATCGCCGGCGATCTCCACCACCTCGCCGCAAGTGATCGCCACTTGCATCTTGAGCGGGTGCTGTTGGGCCACTTGGTTGCTCACCCGGCCCTGTGCCAGCAGCAGGTCGAGTGAGTCGTGCATCGTCATCGCCGCAGCGATCGCCTGCGCCGGATCGTCAAACACCGCCATCAAGCCATCGCCCAAGGTCTTGACGGTGTTGCCCCCGGCGCGCTGCACAGCGTGGCGCATCAAGGCCACGCTTTGCGTCACCACCGCGGTGGCTTCGGCATTGCCGAGGCTTTCGAAAAGCGAAGTGCTGCCGCGCAGGTCGGCAAACAACACAGATCGCTCTCGAATTTGGGGCATTGGGCAAGCACCTGTTCAGGGGGTGCGAGAGTGTAGTGACGTGATTTTTGCACGCTCAAGACAAAGGCCGGGTCTCTGTGAAGAGACCCGGCCTTTGGTGGGGCGACCTGAGCTGGGCGCCTTGCAACGCTTGGGCGTAGCTTCGCGACGCCGACCAGCGCTGAGGCCTTACAGGTTTTCCAAGTAGGTCCGCAGCTTGTCCGACCGGCTCGGATGCTTGAGTTTGCGGATCGCCTTCGCTTCAATTTGGCGGATGCGCTCGCGCGTCACGTCGAACTGCTTGCCCACTTCTTCCAGGGTGTGGTCGCTTTGCATCTCGATACCGAAGCGCATGCGCAGCACCTTGGCTTCGCGCGGGGTCAGGCTGTCGAGGATGT
>CAZAIR010000378.1:803-2643 GCA_964485225.1 uncultured Burkholderiaceae bacterium | reverse complement strand
CCGGCACCACCTGCTTGGTGACGTTGAACATGCTGTTCAGGTTGGTGTCGATGACAGCCTTCCAGTCCTCCGGCGTCATCTTCAGGAACATGCGGTCGCGGGTGATGCCGGCGTTGTTCACCAGCACGTCGATCACACCGTGCTCCTGCACCGCCTTGGTGAACGCCTCCACCGTGGAATCCCAGTCGGCGACGTTGCCCACCGAGGCGTAGAACTCATAGCCCAGCGCCTTCTGCTCGGCCAACCACTTGGCATGGTCACGGCTTGGGCCGCAACCGGCAATCACCTTGAAGCCCTGTTTGGCCAACTTCTGGCAAATCGCGGTACCGATGCCACCCATGCCACCGGTGACGTATGCAACTTTCTGGCTCATCTTTATCTCCTAGATTGAATGGCGGGTCGTTGTCAGTTCAGCGCTCAACGCACAAAGCAACACCCATGCCGCCACCGATGCACAAGCTGGCGATGCCTTTCTTGGCATCGCGACGCTGCATCTCGTGCAACAAAGTGACCAAGATGCGAGCGCCACTGGCGCCGATCGGGTGGCCCAGCGCAATGGCACCACCGTTCACGTTGACTTTGCTCAGGTCCCAGCCCATTTGCGCGTGCACGGCACACGCTTGGGCGGCGAAGGCCTCATTGATCTCCAGCAGGTCCAGGTCAGCAGCTTTCCAGCCGGCGCGGGCCAGGGCCTTTTGGCTGGCGGGCACCGGGCCCATGCCCATCAGCGCAGGATCCAGGCCAGCCGAGGCATAGCTGGCAATGCGGGCCAGCGGTGTCAGGCCCAGCGCAGCCGCTTTGGCCGCGCTCATCAACACCAACGCAGCGGCACCGTCGTTCAGGCCCGAGGCGTTGCCTGCCGTCACGCTGCCGGCCTTGTCAAACGCAGGGCGCAAACCAGCCAGGGCTTCAGCGGTGCTTTTGCGGTTGATGAATTCGTCGCTCTCGAACACCAGCGCATCGCCCTTTTTCTGAGGGATCAGCACCGGGCAGATTTCGTCCTTGAACTTGCCGGCATCTTGGGCGGCTGCAGCCTTCTGCTGGCTGCCCAGCGCCAGGGCGTCCTGGGCATCGCGGCTGACGCTGTGGGCCTTGGCCACGTTCTCGGCCGTGATGCCCATGTGGTACTGGTTGTAGACGTCCCACAGGCCGTCGGTGATCATGGAATCGACCATGTTCCAGGCGCCCATGCGCTGGCCGTCGCGGCTGCCCAGCAGCACGTGCGGGCTGGCGCTCATGTTTTCTTGCCCGCCGGCCACCACGATCTCACTGTCGCCATCGCGGATGGCTTGGGTGGCCAGCATCACGGCCTTCAAACCCGAGCCGCAGACCTTGTTGATGGTCATGGCCGGCACGCCGTGCGGCAGGCCCGCCTTGATGACCGATTGGCGCGCTGGGTTCTGACCGCTGCCGGCGGTGAGGACCTGGCCCATGATGACTTCGCCCACTTGCCCGCCTTCCAGCTTGGCCCGCTGCAGCGCGGCTTGGATGGCGGTGGCGCCCAGCTCCGGGGCGCTGACTTTGGCCAAAGAACCACCGAATTTGCCAATCGCCGTTCGGGCGGCGGAAACGATCACGACATCCATGTTCAAGTCCTTCAAGCGGTTTGTTTAACGTATCGACCTGGCGCTGATTCCAGCACCGGAAACTTGCGAGAGCCTTGCGCTTTGGGCGCGGCCTTGAGCGGGCCCGAGAGCGCGGTGATCCAAGCGGCCCAATCGCCCCACCAACTGCCCGGCCGCTCGGTGGCGGCTTCCAGCCAAGCTTGCGGCTCGGCCGGTAGCGCGCCGCTACCAACCCAATGCGAACGCTTGTTTTTTGCTGCCGGGTTGATCACCCC
>CAZAIR010000378.1:0-793 GCA_964485225.1 uncultured Burkholderiaceae bacterium | reverse complement strand
ATCACCCCAGCGATGTGCCCGCTGGCGCCCAGCACGAAGCGCTTGGGGCCGCTGAGCAGTTGGGTGCTGGCGTAGGCCGCCTCCCAAGGCACGATGTGGTCCTCCCGCGAGCCGTATATGTAGACCGGGGCGTCGATGGCGCCCAGGTCGACCGGCTCACCGCACACCGTCAGGCGCCCAGGCACCTTCAGTTCGTTTTGCAGGTAGGTGTGGCGCAGGTACCAACAGTACAGCGGGCCGCTGAGGTTGGTGCTGTCGCCGTTCCAGTACAGCAGGTCAAAGGGCGGCGGTGCCTCGCCCTTGAGGTAGTTGCCCACCACGTAGTTCCACACCAAATCGTTCGGGCGCAGGAACGAAAACGTCTGCGCCAGTTCGGAGCCCTTGAGCAAGCCGGGCTTGGCCGGATCGCCGATGGTGAGTTCGCGGGCGCGCACGGCGTTTTCATCGACAAAGATGTCCAGCACGCCGGTGTTCTCAAAGTCGAGCAAGGTGGTCAGCAGCGTCACGCTGGCTGCGGGTTGCTCGCCGCGCGAAGCCAGCACCGCCAAGGCATTGGCCAAGATCGTGCCGCCCACGCAAAAGCCCAGGGTGTTGAGCTGCTTGGCGCGCGTGATCTCGCGCACCACGCGCAAGGCCTCCAGCGGCGCGTTGGCAATCAGATCGTCCCAGGTCCAGGCTGCGCAGCTCTCATCGGGGTTGCGCCAGCTCATCACAAAGGTGCGCAGCCCTTGCGACACGGCATAGCGGATCAGGGAGTTCTCGGGCTGCAGGTCCAGGATGTAGAACTTGTTGA
>CAZAIR010000377.1:0-2669 GCA_964485225.1 uncultured Burkholderiaceae bacterium | reverse complement strand
AGTAGTACAGCCACATGGCGTGCGTGCCGGTCGGGAAGGTCTGCGCGAAGGTGTATTCGCGCTTGTCACGGGCCATCAGCCGGGCCAGCGAGGCGCCGTCCACGGCGCCGGCATCGGCCAACTTCTTCGACAAAGTGATGGCCTGCCCGTTGCGGTTCAGGGTCATCAGCACGGCCATGTCTTTTTTGGGGCCGCCCACGCCCAGGTGAACGCCGTAGACCAGCCCGTACAACACGTGCGCCATGTGCAGGTCGCCATTGACGAGCTTGTCGCGCACGCCAGCCCAGCTAGCCTCTTTGCTCGGGATGATCTTGATGCCGTACTTCTTGTCGAAGCCCAGCACCGAGGCCATCACCACGCTGGCGCAGTCGGTCAGCGGGATGAAGCCGATCTTGACCTCTTCCAACTCCGGCTTGTCGGAGCCTTGTGCATAAGCACCACCCGGTAGGGCCGCAGCCGCTGCGGCACTCACCAGCAGCTCCCGGCGGTTGATCGCACCCACATTGCTCTTGTCATCGCGCATGTCGTCCTCTTTGCAGCTAGGTTCAAAGGCCGGACCTTGCGCACGCCTCGCCGCCCGGTGGGCGGCCAGCGCGGCGCGCAGGGCCAAAAAAAAGGGCGTCACAACCAGCCTGATGCAGAGGAAGGGAGACGAACTTCCCCTGCACCAAACCGGTTGGACGCCCTTGTCCAACACAGCTCACAAGTTCGAACCCACCCGAGGACAGATCCGAACCTTTGCCACCCACCCCGTTGCGGGTGACGCTTCATCTATTGCAGGAGGCGTGCCAGCTTTCGCAGGCCGCGAATCGGGACTTTTTGCCCGGATATCCACCCCCATGAGGCCTTCTAGGGGTGGGGCCTGCGCGGTTTTGGTGCGCAGCCCAGTGCCATGTGCACCCTTTGGGTTCAGCCGCGCAGCAACTGGTGCGCGTCAATGAGCTGCTGGGCCAGGGTGGCTGCGCTCACGCCGCGGTCCATCGCCATCTTTTGCAAGCGGCGGTGGGCTTCCGGCTCAGACAGCTGCAGGCTGCTCATCAAGATGCGCTTGGCTTCTTCCACCTTCTTGCGCTGGCCTGTGCCTTTGAGGGCCTCGGCCAGCTCGGCCTTCATCGCCTGCTCTTGCTCGAAGCGGGCTTGCGCCACCTGCATCACAGGCGCCAGGCGCTGTGGCGCCAAGCCCGCCACCACATAGGCGCTGACGCCGGCTTTGAGGGCGGCGCGCATGGCGTCGCCAGCCTCGTCCTCGCTGAACATCACCACCGGGCGCGGGGCGCGCTCGTTCATCAGCGCCAGGTTCTCCAGCGTGTCGCGCGTGGGCGATTCGGCGTCCACGATCACGACATCCGGGTGCAAGGCCTGCACCGCATCATGGATGCGCGTGGCCTCGTCCAGCACCCCAACCACCGTGTGGCCCTGCAGGATCAGCGCCTCGGCAATGTGGCGCACGCGGTGCGCCCCATCGTCGATGAGCAGCACCCGCAAGGAGGGGCCAGATGGAGGGGCGGCATGGCGAGGCATGGCCGGCCGGCGCGCAAGATTCAGGCCACCTCGGCGCACGCCAGGCGTGCCAACAGCGCGACTTTTCGCACGTCCAGCGCCGTGAGCAGGCGTTCTAGAGCGCACACACGACGAAAGAAGCGGGTTTCAACTGAGAGGCCCGTCTCAGGCACGCGGCAACATGCGCGCCCACGTTTGTGATCCACCCCCCCTGTTTGAACACCATGAAGCCTGCCCTTGCCGCCCTAACCCTTGCCATTGCGCTGATCGCCCCCGGCGTTCAGGCCCAACAGGCAGCTGGCGCGAAGTTCGAGGCGGACGCGATCGTGGTCGGCCACCGCTTGCCGCTGAACGGCAGCGGCACCGCCAGTGACGCCACCGGCGCCCTGTTCTTGGGTGGGCTGTATGTGTCCAGGCGCTCGCCCACACTCAACGATGTCATGGGTGCCCCCGGCCCCAAGCGGCTGGAAATGCGCCTGCTGCGTGACATTTCCGGGAAAGACATGGGCGCGGTGTTCTCGCAAGCCATGGGCACGTTGGAGCAACGGGAGCTCTCAGGCTGCCTGCCGGGCCTGCTGCGCATTGCCGAGGTGCTGAACGCCAAAAAACGCCTGAGCGCCGGCGAAAGCTTCGCACTCGATTCGGTGCCTGGCCAAGGCACCTTCATCCGCATCAACGGCGAGCGTGTCAGCACCATCGAAGGCGGCGCCTTTTTTGGCTGCCTGATGTCGGCCTACTTGGGCCCGAAACCAGCCGACGCCGGCCTCAAGCGCACCCTGCTGGGCGGCAAGCCCGCCTGATGCTTGCGCCCGGCCTTGGCCGGGCTGCCTACACTGCGGGCCGATCCGCTATGGGCCCAGGGCCAAGGGCGGCTCATCCGCTGGGGGTGTTGACGCGACCGCAAGGCCCGCGCCGACTGAGAAAGACCCTTTGAACCTGACCGGCAGCGCAGCAATGCGCGCCAGAGTCCCCACACGGGGATTCGAGGTAATCCTCGCGCAGGGAAGCACGTTCATGGGGTCGCCGGCTTGCGCTTTCTCGCACCGGCACTGGGGCCCCGGGCGGTCGCCGACCTGCCATTGGCACCACTTGCACATGGCTCAACTCTCGTTTTCGCTTCGCCGGCACGGCCGCCACGCCCTGCTCTCGCTGTCCCTGCTCGCCAGTGC
>CAZAIR010000376.1:0-2673 GCA_964485225.1 uncultured Burkholderiaceae bacterium | reverse complement strand
CCCGTGCACGGCGCTGAACGCCGCGAGTGACATGCCGGCCGGCGGCGCCACGTTGTAGTGCAGGTTGCCGTCCCCCAAATGGCCAAACGGCATCGGCCTGGCACCCGGGCACAGCGTTTCGATGGCCGCGCGGGCTTGGGCGTCGAATGTGGCCAGCTTGTCCAGCGGTAGGCTGATGTCGTGCTTCAGGTTGCCGCCGGCGCGGGTTTGGGCGGCCGGCAGGCTTTCGCGCAAGGCCCACAGCTGCGCAAACTGCGCATCGGATTGGCTCAGCACGGCGTTGTCGGCCCCACAGCCCAACAACCAGGCTTCAAAGCACTGGCGTGCCATGGGCTCGTCCAGCGCGCTGCTCATTTCCACCAGCACCGCCCAGGGCGCTCGTGGCAGCGGCAAGTCCGGCAACAAGCCTTGCGCGGCGGCGCTCATGGCCTCAAAGCCGCTCAGCGCGTCACCCAGCTCATTGCGGGCGCGGGCCAGGGCCGTCATGGCGGCGGACAGATCGGGCAGGGTGATCCAGGCCGCCAAGCGGGTGCGGGGCAGAGGGCTGAGCTTCATGGCGGCCGCCGTGATCAGCCCCAGCGTGCCTTCGCTGCCGATGAACAGGTCGCGCAGGTTCAGGCCGCGGTGGTCTTTGCGCAGGGCGTCCAGGTCGGTCCACAGCGCGCCGTCGGCGGTCACGACCTCGAGTCCTATGCACAAGTCGCGCGCATTGCCCCATCGCAGCACCTGGGTGCCACCGGCGTTGGTTGCCAGGTTGCCGCCCAAGGTGCAGCTGCCCTCAGAAGCCATCGACAGAGGCAGCAGCAGCCCCTGCGCGGCGCAATCCGCCTGCAACTGCGCCAGCACACAACCGGCCTCGGCCACCACGCTCAGGTTCAGTGGGTTGAGCTGACGGACCTTGTTGAGCCGGCGCATCGAGATCACCCACTCGTTGCCGCTGGCGTCCGGCGTGGAGCCGCCCACCAAGCCAGTGTTCCCGCCTTGGGGCACCAGCACATAGCCTTGCTCGGCAGCCCAGCGCACCATGGCTTGCACCTCGGGCACGTTGCGGGGGCGCAGCACGGCCCGGGCACGCCCTGGGAACTGGCCGCGCCAATCGCGCTCGAAGGCCCGGGCGTCGTCGCCTGTCAGCACCTGCTCGTCGCCAAAGAGGCTCCGTGCTTTGCTGGCCGGGTCGCTCATGGGGTTTGTTTGGCGGCGGCCAAGCGCCAGCGGATGTGGGCGGTCACCGAGACGAACAGCGCCATCGACAAGGCCACTTCGACGATGCCTGCGGCCTGTGCCCAGCCGCTGCTGCTGGCCGCGTGCACCAAGCCCTCGGTCACGTAAAGCCACAACAACAGGCTGACCCAGCGGTAGGTGTAGAGCCGGTAGCGCCACAAGCCGGGCAGGGCGGGCAACAGGGGCAGGGCCTTCAGGGCCCAGAACCAGGAACCGGTCAGCGCCAGTTCCCACACCAAGCACAGAAGGGCCAGTGCGGCGCAGGAGGCCACCGCCACGTTGCGGCTGATGTGCTCGCGGGGCGTGGGTTGGTTGCGGGGGTTGGCAGCCGGTGCCGGCGGGGTGGCTTGGGTGGTTTCAGACATGGGGCGCATTGTCGGCGGCCCCGACAATGGCCGCCTATGCCCTTCAAGTTCGCCACACTGCGCCGGTACCCCAGTTTGCGGCTGGTGCTCGGCTTCGCACGCGGCCTGCAGCGCTGGCCATGGCGCGCCTCGCTGGCAGGTTTGCGCAGCCGTTTTGACGAGCTGCGCCTGGGCGAAACCGCCGGCAGCCTGACCTTCACCACCCTCATCAGCCTGGTGCCCTTGGCGGTGCTGGTGTTCTCGCTGTTCACCGCCTTCCCGGTGTTTGCCAGCTTCCAGAAGGCGCTGGAGCAGTACTTTCTGGCGAACCTGATTCCCGACAACATCGCCAAGCCGGTGATGCGCTGGCTGACGCAGTTCTCCAGCAAGGCCAGCGGCCTGGGCGTGGTGGGCGCTGCGTTTTTGGGCGTCACCGCGCTGGCGCTGATGTTGACCATCGACCGCACGCTCAATGCCATCTGGCGCGTGCGCCGGCCGCGGCCCATCGCCCAGCGTGTGCTGGTGTACTGGGCCATGCTGACCCTGGGGCCGCTGATGCTGGGTGCCAGCTTGGCGCTGACCAGCTACGCCATCAGCTCCGGCAAAGGCCTGGTGGCGCAGCTGCCAGGTGGGCTGGAGAACCTGCTGGAGGTGGTGCAGTTCAGCGTGCTCACCGCCGCCGTGGCGGGGCTGTTCCATTTCGTGCCCAACACCCATGTGCGCTGGCGCCATGCGCTGCTGGGCGGGCTGTTCGTGGCGGCGGGCTTCACGCTGGCCAAGTTCGGGCTGGGGCTGTACCTGCGCCAGGTGCCCACCTTCGCCACCCTCTACGGCGCGTTTGCGACGCTGCCCATCCTGTTGATCTGGATTTACCTCGGCTGGGTCATCGTGCTGCTGGGGGCCTTGGTGGCGGCCAACGCCCCGGGCCTGCTGCAGGGCTTGTTGCAACGCGCACCCAAGCCGGGGCTGGAGCTGGGCTTGGCACTGGAAGTGGTGCGGGAGCTGTGGGCCCGCCAGCAGCGCGGCGCGGCTGGTGCCACCGATTTGGCTTTGGCGCAGCAGTTGCGCACTGATCCGCTACAGCTCTCGCCGGTCATCGAGCAGCTGC
>CAZAIR010000375.1:0-2678 GCA_964485225.1 uncultured Burkholderiaceae bacterium | reverse complement strand
GGGCGTGAACCTGCCGCTGTACCCGCTCAAGGGCTACAGCTTGACGTCGCCGATCGGGGCTGAGCACCTGCCGCCCGAGGTCAGCGTCACCGACTTTGAAAAGAAGATCCTGTACGCCCGCATTGGCGACCAACTGCGCATCGCCGCCATGGTCGATTTGGTGGGCGACGACGACCGTATTGACCCGCGCCGCATCGACAGCCTTCAGCGCTCGGTGGCCGCCACCTTCCCCCGCGCGGCCGACCACGCCAAAGCCCAGCTGTGGGCGGGCCTGCGCCCGGCCACACCCAGCGGCGCGCCCATCGTGGGGCGCACGCCGGTGCCGGGCGTGTGGCTGAACGTGGGGCACGGCGCGCTGGGCTTCACCTTCTCCTTCGGCACTGCGAACTTGGTAGCGGCACTGGTGTCTGGCCGGCCATCGCCAATGCCCCTGGATGGCCTGACACTGGCCGCATGACGCTCAAGCCTTCGGCCTTGGCGCAAGGCCTGTTGGCCGCCGTGCGCCAGCAACAGCTGCACCTCAGCCCCGATGCCCTGCTCGGTGGCGCCCCCATGCGCCACCCACCCAGCCTGGACTTGGCAGTGATCGCCTTCACGCCGCACGGCCCCGTGGGCGCCAACGTGCTGTTCTCGCGCGAGCACCCGCATGGCCACGTGGCTGAGACCAGCGCCCACTTCGGCCCCGTGCAAGGCCTGCGCTTCGACGCCGACTTGCAAGACGCCGATGGCGTCTCCATCGCCTGGCGGCCCGAGGCCGACTGGGCCACGCTGCCGCTGCAGCCCTT
Organism: uncultured Burkholderiaceae bacterium; assembly: GCA_964485225.1. Taxonomy (GTDB): domain Bacteria; phylum Pseudomonadota; class Gammaproteobacteria; order Burkholderiales; family Burkholderiaceae_C; genus Inhella. The sequence goes on along the minus strand of CAZAIR010000375.1, from coordinate 1,893 downwards.
GTGGGGCGAGGGGCCGCTGCGTTTTGTCGCGCCCTACCCGGCCTCCTTGCTGAAACTGATGGTGGCCGTGGGTGTGGCACGCTGTGTGGATGCGGGCCAGTGTGCTTGGGCCACCCCCTGTGTGTTTGAAGGCCGTAACCGCCCGGTGCGCGACTGGCAGTTCGACATGCTGGCCGTGAGCTGCAACACCGCCACCTCCGCCCTGGTGGCTTTGCTGCACCACTGTGGCGCCCTGCGGCCCGTCAACGCCTTGCACGCGCTGTTCGCGCAGCTCGGCCTGCCCACGCTGCGCTTGGCCGGCACCCAGCCCGATGGCGGCTGGGGCAATGCCGCTGGCGCCGGGGTGGGCCAGATCCAAATGACCGCTTGGGACACCGTGCGCCTGCTGTGGTGGCTGGACCCCAACGCCCCACCCTGCCCTTGGCTGAGCAACACGGCCCCGCGCTTGAGCGAGGCCAGCCGCGCCGAGGTGCTGCGCGGCATGGCCGGGCAAGGGCTGGACATCGTGCTCTCCAGCGGCTGCTTGGCCGGCCTGCCCGGCTGGGTGCCGGGCCTGCCTGCGCAGGTCCAGCCGGGCTGGCTGCAGCCCGATGGCACTTGGCAGGCCGGCGATTACCGCTTCCCGCCAGCCGCGCACCCGCGCAGTGAGGCCGTGCACTTCGCGCACAAGATCGGCAACACCGAGAACTACACGTCGGACGCCGGCATCGTCCGGGGCTTGGGCGCACAGCCCCGGCACTACCTGATCGCGCTGCTCAGCAACCTCGGTCAGCGCTATGCCCCGCACCCGCTCGCGGCCTGCCCCTGGGGCTTGCCGGCCCTCGGCGCCGCGATTGACCAGTTCCTGAGCACCCACCTCGCATGAACACCCGCTTCGCGCCCATCCCCCCCGGCGCCTGCCTGGGCGTGATCGCCCCGGCAGGTCCACCCAAGGACGGCGTGCTGGCCCAAGTGGCCCCGATGGTGGAACGCTTGGGCTTCCGCGCCAAGGTGTTCCCAGGCTGCGACGGCCCCGCCGTGTTGGGCCACTTGGCCGCCAGCGATGCGCAACGCCTGGCCGATCTGCACGCCGCCCTGGCCGACCCGGAGGTGGAAGCCCTGCTGTGCTTGCGCGGCGGCTACGGTTGCATCCGTCTCAGCGACCAGATCGACACCGCGCTGGTGCGCACAGCCGCCAAGCCGCTGATCGGCTACAGCGACATCACCACCCTGCACGGCATCTGGCTCAAAGCCGGCGCGCCGGCTTGGCACGCCCCTATGCCGGCCAGTGATTGGGCCAAAGACGGCGGCTGGCCCGATGCCGAAGCCTTGGCCGCTCACCTGCAACGCGGCGTGCGCGCTGGCGATGTGCAACACGCCGGTGGCCCGCCGCATGCGCTGGACCACGGCACACAGGCACATGGGCGCTTGATCGGTGGCAACTTGTCGGTGCTGGTCTCCGGCCTGGGCACGGTGGCCGAGCCCGATTGGCAAGGCGCGCTGCTGTTTTTGGAGGACATCGCCGAAGACCCCTACCGCGTGGACCGCTACCTGACCCAGCTGCGCCTGGCCGGGGTGCTGGATGCCGTTGCGGGCTTCGTGCTGGGGGGCTTCAGCGAGGCCGATTCGGCCGATGCCGTGCTGGCGCATGAGCTGCACCGCTTGAACAAGCCGGTGCTGGCAGGCTGGCCAGCTGGCCACGTGGTGCCCCATGTGGCCCTGCCTTTGGGGTTGACGGTGGAAATGGACGTGGCGAAACGCTGCCTGCGCTGGTGTTGAGGAAGGGCAGGCAGTGCCTTCCTACACTGCCGCCCCATGCAAGCCCTGCTCGACGCCATCGCCACGGTGGCACTGCCGCTGGAGGCCCAGCGTGTGTTCCATGGCCGGGGTGGTTTGCACCCCGGCTGTGAGCAC
>CAZAIR010000374.1:0-2686 GCA_964485225.1 uncultured Burkholderiaceae bacterium | reverse complement strand
TGTTCGCGATGCTGCTGTTCGGCGTGTTCATGCCCATGCAGGTGGTGCTGCTGCCGATGAGCCAGGTGCTGGGCTGGCTGGGCATCGCCAGTTCCATCTGGGGGCTGATGCTGGTGCACGTGCTGGCCGGCCTGCCCAGCACCACGCTGTTCTTCCGCAACTACTACTTGGGCGTGCCGGGTGAGTTGCTGAAGGCTGCGCAGCTGGACGGCGCGGGTTTTTGGACCTTCTTCTGGCGCATCTTGGTGCCGCTGTCGGGGCCCATCGTCACCGTCACCGTCATCTGGCAGTTCACGGCCATCTGGAACGACTTCCTCTACGGCGCCGTGTTCAGCGGCTTCGACAACAAGCCCATCACCGTGGGCCTCAACAACCTCGCCAACACGACCAGCAGCGTCAAGGAATACAACGTGGACATGGCCGGTGCGCTGATTGCCGCGCTGCCCACGCTGATCGTCTATGTGTTGGCCGGCAAGTACTTCGTGCGCGGCTTGACGGCCGGTGCGGTGAAAGGCTGACATGCAGTCCCTCAAGATCCAAGGCATCCGCAAATCCTTCAACGACACCCACATCCTCAAGGGCATCGACATCGCCATCGAGCCGGGTGAGTTCCTGATCCTGGTGGGGCCCAGTGGCTGCGGCAAGAGCACCTTGCTGAGCATGATTGCCGGGCTGGATTCCCCCACCAGCGGCAGCATCCACCTGGGCGCGCGTGACATCACGCACCTGCCCAGCAAGGACCGCGACATCGCCATGGTGTTCCAGAGCTACGCGCTCTATCCCAACATGACGGTGGCGCAGAACATCGCTTTCGCGCTCGAGATGCGCAAGCTGCCCAAGCCCCAGCGCGAGGCCAAGGTGCAACAAGTGGCCGAGCTGCTGCAAATCCAGCACCTGTTGGACCGCCGACCGGGGCAGCTCAGCGGCGGGCAACGCCAGCGCGTGGCCATGGGCCGTGCGCTGGCCCGCGACCCGCAGCTGTTCTTGTTCGACGAGCCGCTCTCCAACCTCGACGCCAAGCTGCGCGTGGAGATGCGCGCCGAGATCAAGCTGCTGCACCAGCGCACGCGCACCACCACGGTGTACGTGACCCACGACCAGGTCGAGGCCATGACCCTGGGCGACCGCATTGCGGTGATGAAAGACGGCGCGGTGGAGCAGTTCGGCACCCCGCACGAGATCTACACCGCACCCGCCACCGTGTTCGTGGCCGAGTTCATCGGCTCGCCGGCCATCAACTGGCTGCAGGCCCAGCGCACCCCAGGCGGCTTGGCCGCGCAAGGTCAGCCTCTGGCCTTAACGCCCGAGCAAAGCGCCGGTCTGGGTTCGTCCACGGGTGACTGTCTGGTCGGCTTGCGTCCCGAAGCTTTGCAGTTCAGCGACCGCGGTTTGCCCGGTCGCGTTCACCTGATCGAGCCCACCGGCCCGGAAACCTATGTGGCCACTGACACGGCACTGGGCCGTCTGACGGCGCGCGTGCCCGGTGAGGTCAAGCTCAAGGTGGGCGACATGGTGCGCCTGCAGTGGCAGCCCGAGGCCGCGCACCTGTTCGACGCCAGCACCCAGCGCCGCTTGGCTTGATCGGCCCTCAGCCGCAGTCCGCCACCTGGCCCACTTGGCCGGTGGCGGTGCGACCGCTGCGGCACAGGCCGCGCCACAGGCTGCGCACCAGCGCGGGGTCACGTTGCCACAGCGTGGGGCTGACCGGTGCGTAGTAGGCCTTCGTCGCCAAGGGCGGCTTCAGGGCCACCAGCGCGGGTGGGGCGTCCAGCACGGCGGGGGGCATCAAGATGTCCGGTGCCACCAGGGCCTCGAAGCGCTCGGCGCGCAGCATGCGCAGCGCCTGCGGCGTGTTCAACACCGTGGTCGTGGGCCAGCCACGCTGCTGCACCAGGGCCAGCGGGGCCGAGTCTTTGGCGCCGCCGATGGTGACCGGGGTGCTGAAGCGCTGGCCGTCCCAGCCCAGGGTGCTGGCCTTGTCCTGACGCACATACAGCTTGATGCGGCTCTCGAACAACGCGCGACGGGGGTCGAGACGCTGCTGCTCATCGCGTGGGAACACCCAGGCCTTTTCGCGCACCGGGGTTGGCGCCAGCCCCACACCGATGTCAACTTCCCCGCTGGCCAAGGCGGACAACAGGCGGGCTGGCGGCAGGCGCGTGAGGGTGATCGGGCAACCCAAGCGTGCGGCTTCCCCTTCGATCCAGCGCACGAAGTGGCCAGGGTTGGGGGCAAAGGCGCTGCCTTGGCCGGGCAAATAGGGGCCCAGGTCGATATCGACGAAGACGGCGCGCAGCGGTTGCGCGCAACGCTTCTCGTTGGCCTTGGGGTTGGCTTGGGCGCTGGCCAACCCCTGGGCCAGGGCCAAGCTCAGCGGGGCGAGGCGGCGCGCACAGCGCGCCAGACCACTGCAATGGCGGGTGGAGGGCATGCCGCCATTCTCACGCGGGGCCGGGCTTCAGCCTTTCCAGGTGAACGGGAACAGCAGCTGCTTCCAGAAGCCTTTGGGCACGTAGTCGCCCACCACGCCGTACGCGTTCGGCCACTTGCGGTCGCTCTGCACGGCGGTGCCGAACAGGTGGTCGATGAAGGCGAAATGCGCGGCGTAGTTTTTGTCGATGGCTTCGTCGTCTTGGCTGTGGTGCCAGTGGTGGAAGTTGGGCGTGACGATCAGGTAGCGCAGCGG
>CAZAIR010000373.1:0-2695 GCA_964485225.1 uncultured Burkholderiaceae bacterium | reverse complement strand
CAAGATGGCCAATGGCATCGCCCTGACCGATGCCGACCGGGCCGACTGGCTGGCCACGCTGGGGGCGCAGCTGCAGGCCCGGCCCGCTGGGGCAGTGGTGACGTGTTCGGCGCTCAAGCGCGCCTACCGCGACCGCCTGCGCGAGGCGGCACCAGGCCTGCGCTTTGTGTTTCTGGAGATCGGCAAGGCCGATGCCCAGGCCCGTGTGGGCGCGCGCGCCTCGCATTTCTTTTCCAGCAGCCTGGTGGACAACCAGTTCGCCACGCTGGAGTCCCCGGTGGGCGAGGCGGGCGTGCTGCGCTTGGACGCGACCCTTCCCCTGGCCCAGCTGCAGACCGCCGTAACAGCGTGGCTGGCCATAACGCAGGAGCCTGCATGAGCAACCCCGTGAAAGACCCGGCTGCAAGGCCCGGCAAGTTTGTCCATCTGACCCAGGGGCTCATGGCCCTGTGCCTGGGCGTGATGGCGGTATCGGTGTTTGTCAATGTGGTGCTGCGCTACGGCTTTGGCAGCGGTGTGGCCGCCAGCGAAGAGCTGTCGCGCCTGCTGTTTGTCTGGATGGTGTTCATCGGCGCCACGGCGGCCTACCCGGCGGGTGAACACATGGCGTTCACCAGCCTGGTGGGCATGCTCAAGGGGCGTGCGCTGACCGCGATGACGCTGCTGATCCGCCTGCTGGTGCTGCTGGCCTGTGTGCTGCTGGGGCGCGGTGCCTGGCAGCAGGTGGTGGTGGGGCTGGACAGCTACTCGGTCGTGATGGCCTACCCCACCGCCTTGCTGCCTCTGCCGGCCCTGCTGTGCGCCACGGCGATCGGTGCCATGGCTGCGTGGGAATTGATTCAACGCACGCCACTGGACCTCGGTCACGGCGCAGAAGTGGAATAAGTATGCGCCCCCACGTTCTCATTCGTTCACTGCCCCCCGAGGGGGGCGCAGCCCTCCTAGAGGCGGCTCGTCGGAGGTCTCATGTCTAACGAAGGTCTCGCTTTTATTGTGTTTTGCGTGGGCATGCTGGCGCTGATGGGCATCGGCATGAACATGGCCCTGTCGCTGGTGCTCACGGGTGCCGCCATGGCCTGGGTGCTGGATTTTTGGGACACCCAACTGCTGGCCCAGAACCTGGTAGCCGGGGTGGACAGCTTTCCGCTGCTGGCTGTGCCCTTTTTCATCCTGGCCGGTGAGCTGATGAACAGCGGCGGCATCAGCCGGCGCATCATCACCATGGCGCAGGGATGGGTGGGGCATATCAAAGGCGGTCTGGGCTTTGTAGCCATTGGCGCAGCGGTGCTGATGGCCAGCATGAGCGGCTCGGCGCTGGCCGACACGGCCGCGTTGGCCACCATCCTCATGCCCATGATGCGCCAGCAGGGCTACCCCATGCACACCTCGGCCGGGCTCATCGCTTCGGGCGGCATCATCGCGCCCATCATTCCGCCCAGCATGCCGTTTGTCATTTATGGTGTGACCACCAATACCTCGATCTCGTCGCTGTTTCTCTCGGGCATCGTGCCCGGGCTCATCATGGGTGCAGGGCTTCTGGTGGCTTGGAAACTGGTGTTGCGCGACATGGATCTGCCCGAAGGCCAGCCGCTGCCGCTGCGCGAGCGCCTGCAGGCCACACGCAAGGCGTTCTGGGCACTGCTGATGCCACTCATCATCATCGGCGGCATGAAGACCGGTGTCTTCACACCCACCGAAGCCGCAGTGGTGGCAGCCTTCTATGCACTGGTGGTGGCCTTGTTTATCCACCGCGAAATGAAAGTTGCGGCTGTGTACGGGGTGCTGGTGCGTGCGGCCAAGACCACCGCCATCGTGATGTTCCTGTGCGCCGGTGCGCAAGTGGCCAGCTACATGATCACCTTGGCGGATCTGCCTGCCACGCTGACGGGCTGGCTGGGCCCGCTGGTGGAGAGCCCGCGCCTCTTGATGGTAGTCATGATGCTGGTGCTGGTGCTGATCGGTACGGCGCTGGACCTCACGCCCACCATCCTGATCTTTGCACCGGTGATGCTGCCTATTGCCGTCAAGGCGGGCATCGACCCGGTGTACTTCGGCCTGATGTTTGTGCTCAATGGCGCCATCGGTCTTATCACGCCGCCGGTGGGCACCGTGCTCAACGTCGTGGCCGGCGTGGGGCGCCTGCCGCTGCACCAGGTCATCAAGGGCGTGAACCCTTTTCTCATCACCTACACGCTCATTCTTTTCCTGTTCGTGCTGTTCCCGCAAATCGTGACCGCGCCCGTGGCGTGGATGCGCTGAGTTCCGTTCCCCTTTTCCCGTTTTCTTTCACAACAACATCGAGGAGACATTCCATGAAAACTTCCACTACCCTCATCCGCCGCGCCGTGCTGGCCGTGGCCGGAGCCGCCGTCTTCAGCGCTGCGCTGCCCGCGTTCGCGCAAGACATCAAACCCCGCCTGATCCGCTTCGGCTATGGCCTCAACGAACAAAGCAACCAGGGCCGTGCCGCCAAGGTGTTTGCCGAGGCGGTGGAGAAAGCCTCGGGCGGCAAGATGAAGGTGCGCACGATTGGCGCCTCCGCGCTGGGTCCGGATGTGCAGATGCAAAACTCGCTGATTGGCGGCGCGCAGGAAATGATGGTCGGCTCCACCGCCACACTGGTCGGCATCACCAAAGAAATGGCGCTGTGGGACACGCCTTTCCTGTTCAGCAACACCAAAGAGGCCGACACCCT